>SLGA01000036.1 GCA_007123985.1 Balneolaceae bacterium
AAACAGATCATTCATCATGCAATAAAAAATCTTCCCGACAAATACAGGGAAGTTATCGAAATGCGGCATCTCGAAGAGTTGAGTTACCAGGAAATTTCTGACCATCTTGACCTGCCGCTGGGTACAGTGAAAGCTCATATTTTCAGAGCACGCGAGATGCTATACAGAGCTCTTAAAGATAAGAAGGATAAATTTTAGCGAACAGACTGATTAATGGATCTATAAAGGAAGTGAATTGATCAGAACAGCAATATTTTCTTGTCGTTCACTTTGTTCTCCTTCAATTTCTTTTAGAATTTCGAGAGCTTCTCTGTATAGGTCATTTGCTTCTGCATAGTGCCCCGTAATCTGTTTGAATATTGCATACTCCCGAATGCCAAGTGCTTTTTCAAGAGACTGGCTGCTATGAATGTTCTGCAGATGACGAAAACCTGTCTGAATATATTCTTCTGCCAGCGCACTCTCCCCCTGGTACAGATAAGTAAGGCCAAGAGCCATTTTCGTCCTTGCAGTAAATGAGTGCCCTTCAGACAATCTGTTGTAAAAAACATCGTATGCCTCTGTAAGCACTTTCTGAGCGTCCGATGGCCGTTCAGTGTAGAGGAAGAGCTCACCCAGCGAAAATTTACTGATTGCTGTATTGATATTATCATCACCAAGAACGGTTGTTCGTATTGAAAGGGCTTGCTGTATGTGCTCGTATGCATTGTCAAAATGGCCTTGCTCCATTAAAGAAATGCCAAGATTGTTCATTGTTAGTGCTACTTTTGGGTGCATATCTCCTAAAAGCATCCTTCGCATCGCAAGGGATTCAATAAATAAATCCTCAGCTTCTTTAAACCGGCCTACAGTGAGCAGTGTAGCTCCAAGGTTATTCATACTCATGGCAAGATCCGGATGTATCGGCCCTATAAGATCTTTTCTGAGTTCAAGTACATCACGAAATATTTTTTCCGATTCGCTGTAGTTACCTTTGTTAAGAAGTGTTACACCAAGGCTGCTCATGCTGGCAATTGTGCTCTCATGATTTTGTCCGTATAAGCGATTTCGTAAATCGTAGCTCTGCCTGTAAAGATCTTCCGCTTCATCATAATTTCCCATTCGCCGCAGAATGTAAGCGAGATTAAATTTCGTTTCAGCCAGCATTGTTGTACTTGGAGAAACATCACTCAGCTGGAGTTCAAGTGCGAGCCTAAGGAGTGAATCCGATTTTTCAAAATTACCTAAATCACTGTAGAGGAGACCAAGTTCGTTATATACGGATATGGTTTCTGTGTGGTTATCATCTAAAATATCTTTTCGAATATCAAGAGCATTGGTAAGCAGTTCCTCAGAACGGTCGAATTGCCCGATTTTCCGATAGATCTGCCCTGTTACTTCAAACATTTGCGCTTGAACTTCCGGTTGGCCTTCAAGCAATTTGATCCGTTCTTCACCTTGTTCAAGCAATTGCCAGGCGGTTAAGCTTTCACCCTGAAACTGAGTGGGATCGTTTGCCTCAAATAGATCAACCAGAAAGGATGTAATCTGAGCAGCTTTCAGGGCCTCTTTTTGGGCTTCATTGCGCTGTTCTGTGATGGATAAATTGTAGAAAATGAAAAACGAAACAAGCATTGCTACAAAAATGGTAACAGTTGCTACCGGAAGCTGATTGCGTTTCAAAAATTTAGCTGTTCTGTACGGGATGCTTTGCTTTCGGGAACGTATTGGCAGACCTTCAAGATATCGATCTATATCTTCTCTGAATTCAACAACCGATTGATAGCGTTGGGCTGGTTCTTTTTGTAAAGCGTTTATTGTGATGGTATCTAAATCGCCTCTGAGTTCCTGGATTAGCTTTTTCGGGCCAACAGAGCGATTCTCTGCAATTTGCTTCAGGTTGTTTATATCAATTTCAGATAATTTATAAGAGGGTTTTTTCGCTTTTTCCTCAAGTATAATCTGTTCAGTTTCTGTGAGCGATTTATTTTTAAATGAATGTGCTTTACATCCCGACAAAAGATTGTAAAGAATTAGGCCAAGCTGATAGATATCACTTGCCGTATTCATCGGTTTACCACAAAGCTGTTCCGGGCTGGCATACTCCGGTGTCATTAACCGAAGGCCTGTGTGTGCAATCGTCTTTGGAAAAGGCACGTTATCATCAATCAGTTTAGCTATTCCAAAATCGAGAAGTTTCACGTAACCCTGTCCGGTAACAAGTATGTTGCCCGGTTTCAAATCGCGATGGATCACAAGGTTTTGGTGTGCATAGGATAGGGCATCACAAATCTGAAAAAAAAGATTCAGCCGTTCATTAATGGTTAGTTTGAACTCATCACAATATGCATCAATGGGCATACCTTCCACGTATTCCATCACAAAGTAGGGGCGGTTGTCGCAGGTGATTCCCCCATCAATAAGGTGAGTGATATTGGGGTGATTCAGTTGCGCAAGAATCTGCCTTTCAGAATCAAATCGCTGAAGAATATCTTCCGTATCAAGGCCTTTTCTAAGAATTTTTACGGCAACACGAGTTTCAAAAGCATCATCATTTCTCTCGGCAAGGTAAACAGAGCCCATGCCGCCCCTCCCAATTTTTTTGATAAGCCGGTAATTGTGTACAGAACCTGAAAGGGGCGGGAGATCACTTAGTTCTTCAAATGCCGGACGAATAACACTGGTTGTGAGAGATTCAAAAAAGCGGCTTGATGATTCATTAACATCGAGCATGGATAATAACTCTTCTCTCATGGCCGGATCGCTGCAGTTCTCTTCAGCAAATGAAATCTGTTCGGCCGATGGCAGTTTGTTTGCAGCCTCATAAAGATCACTCAGGTTTTTCCAGTAAGACTGATTATCCGAATTCATTACGCTGCCGTTTGGGCGATCTGTTATGTGTTAAGATTTGTATGATGTAGTATCATTCTGATTTTTGAATCTCTTTATACAACCAAGACCGGGCCATATTCCAATCTCTTTTTACTGTTGCTGGCGATAACGAGAGAATGTTTGCAGTTTCTTCGATAGTAAATCCACAAAAAAAACGAAGTTCAATTACTTTACTCTGTCTCTCCGATAGTTTTTCGAGCCTGCTGAGGGCTTCATCGAGATCAATCACCTCTTTCGCCTGCTTATTGTCCCGAATCAACTGCTCTTTAAATGGTACTGGCTTTTCATCTCCACCTCGTTTTTTTGCCTTGTGCATTTTTGCATGATCCACAAGAATACAGCGCATTGCTTTTGCCGCAACTGAGTAGAAATGGCTGCGGGTTTCCCAGTTTTGATGAGAGTGATCAACCAATTTAATATATGCTTCATGTACAAGTGCAGTTGTGTTCAAAGTTTCAGCCGAACTGAATTTCTTTCTTTGAATTTTTGCCAAAATGTGCAGCTCGTCATAAATAAACGGAATTAAATCATCTGATTGAATTTTTCCCTCTGAAAAATCCTGCAGTACACGGGT
>SLGA01000044.1 GCA_007123985.1 Balneolaceae bacterium
ATGATTTCCGGATACAATTTTCCTTCTCCGACCCGGAAGAACGTTCAGCATCTTCATGGCTAATCGGGCAATGGAACGTATTCGAAAATCATAAAACCGGTGCAAATGCCATTCTGCCCGAGTTTCCAAAACCGTTTTATAAGTGGTTATCAGCCGGTTCATTTCAAACAGCTGGTATTCCATCAACAATCGCACAAAATTTTGGCACTTCTGAATCTGAAATTTCAGCTTTTGCGCCTACCATCCTTTCTATTGCGCTGATACCACTTGCAGGTGGAATCAGCATCAATGCTCCATAGCTAATTCTCTCCTGCTACTTATTGCTGTTTACCTATCAAGCAGATTTGATGAAAACTGACCGGTTAAGCAGCTATCTGCAATCAGTACAGTTCCCGTACCGATTCAGGAATATTAACATAACACATTGACAATCAACAAATTAAACCAATGAAAAAACAAAACAACGGATTTAAATTAGGGATGATAGCTCTCTTTCTTGGGCTTACACTCTATTATCTCTTTCCAACCCTTCAATGGAACCTCGAACAGCGCCACATGGAAAGCCTCACAGAAACGGAGCGTGTTCAGTATGAAACTGAAAATATCGCAAAAATTCAGCGGTTACGTGAACGCTCACTTTCACTCGGTCTCGATCTTCAGGGCGGAATGTATGTTACTCTTGAAGTAGGAACTCCGCAACTTGTACTTGAGCTCTCAGGAGATTTTGCTGATGACTACCTTGAAGATGTAATTCGTGTAGCGCGGGAAAATTATCTCGAAAACCGTACAGATTTCATCGACGAGTTTGTAGCTGAATTTGAACGGCGCGATTCTGATGCCATGCTTAGCAGATATTACAGATCGGATGCTCAAAACATCACAAGAACTTCAACAAACGCTGAAATATCTGCTTTTCTGAAAAATCAACGTACCAATGCCGTTGAGCGTGCAATGGAAATTATCCGTTCGCGAATTGACCGTTTTGGTGTAACGGAACCATCTATTCTGCAGCAGGGCAACAGCCGGATTGTGGTAGAGCTGCCCGGAGTGGATGATGAAGAACGTGTGCGCGACCTGCTAAGAGGTACAGCCAGGCTTGAGTTCAGATTAACACCCGAATCCGATGAAATTAACAGTGCTAAGCAGGCAATTGCCGACTTTTTCAGTGAATTGGAAACGGATGAAGAGAGCGAAGAGGTTCAAAATCTTCTTGAAATTTTTGACCTCCGGGGCACCAATCAATACTCTTTCGGTTATGCAGCCGGCAGGGATACTGCAGCTGTAAACCGAATCCTGAGAACAGAAGATGTGCAAAGACTCATCCCAAGAAACATGACCTTACTTTGGGGTGCCACTTCATTTGCGCAGGATAACGGTATTCCGCTTTACGAAATGATTGCTGTTCGAAGCCAGATTGAACTTACCGGTGATGTGATCTCGGAAGCGCGTGTTGCTTTCGACCCAACCACAAACCGGCCGGAAGTATCCATGACAATGGACTCTGATGGCGCCCGAAGATGGTCACGAATTACCGGTGCCAACATTGGGCGGCCGGTTGCCATTGTACTTGACGGATATGTGTACTCGTATCCAACCGTTCGCTCACAGATAAACAACGGCCGATCGTCTATTTCAGGAATTGGTGGTGTTCAGGAAGCAGAAGATCTTGTGAACATCCTGCTTTCGGGTGCATTGCCTGCTCCGCTCGAAATTATTGAAGAGCGTACCGTTGGGGCTTCACTTGGTGAGGCATCTATCCGTGCAGGCCTCTACTCCATTATTTTCGGCCTTAGTGTTGTAGCTATTTTTATGATTGTTTACTACCGAACCGGAGGAGGAATTGCAGACCTTGCACTGCTTCTCAATATCATTTTTATACTTGGTATTCTGGCCGGTTTCCAGGCAACACTTACACTGCCCGGTATTGCTGGTATTGTATTAACAATTGGTATGGCGGTTGATGCGAACGTACTGATATTTGACCGAATACGCGAAGAGATGCGGGGAGGAAAAACACTGCGTGCTGCTATCGACAATGGCTATGCAAATGCAATGAGCGCCATTATTGACGCAAACGTAACCACTTTCTTCGTAGCGGTAATTCTCTACAGTTTTGGTGTAGGGCCAATTAAAGGCTTTGCTGTAACACTGATGGCAGGTATTGTGGCATCGCTGTTTAGTGCCATCGTAATTACTCGTGTAATTATTGACTACCTCACCCGGGAGAAAACATCCGTGGTTAGTTTCGGTTAATTATCAATCAAAGAATATTAAACTATAAGGTATTATTATGAGATGGTTTGAATCACCAAACTTCGACTTTATCAAAGCCCACAACATTGCATACTTCTTCTCGGGTACGCTGATTGTGGCGTCCATCGTAGCAATTCTTACGATGGGTTTGAACTATGGAATTGACTTCAAAGGCGGCCAAGAGTTCGTTTTTGAATTCCAGGAACCTGTAGATGTGGTTGAAATTCGTTCCGAATTAACCGAGCCACTTGGAAGCGTGCCCGAAATCAAGCTATTCGGATCAGATCGTGAAATTCTTCTCCGTATCGACACTGAAGAAGATATCACAGCAACGCGCGAACTTTTATTGGCAAACTTTGCAATACTTTATCCCGGTAACGAGGTATCGGTTCAAAAAACCGATCTTGTTGGCCCGCGCTTTGCAGAAGATTTGAGACGAGGTGCTATGTACTCCATTATCTTTGCACTTGCTGTAGTATTTATCTACATCTTTATCCGGTTTAAGGGATGGTACTTTTCAGCAGGAGCCATTGCAGCTCTCGCTCACGATGTACTCATCGTACTTGGTGTATTTACTATAATGGCAGAAATTGCCCCTTTCGATGTGAGTATCGATCAGGCTTTAATTGCTGCGTTTCTAACAATTGTGGGTTACTCCCTGAACGATACTGTGGTAGTTTTCGACCGTATCCGTGAAAATTCTATCATCTATAAAACGATGAATTTTACAGATATGATCAACAAAAGCCTGAATGATACCCTCAGCCGTACAGTAGTAACTTCTGTTACAACCTTGTTTGTGGTAACTGTGCTGTTTATCTTTGGCGGAGAAGTTCTCAAAGGCTTCGCTTTTGCCTTGGTACTTGGTGTAATTTTAGGTACTTACAGTTCACTTTTTGTTGCCAGTGCACTGGTTGTGGAGCTTCAGAAACGAGCCATAAAAGCAAAAACGAAGTAAACTAACTTTAAAAACGGGATAATTATGAGTTTTAATGTTTCTGAACGCTATAATTGCGTTGTGATAGAATTTAAAGGAAATGTAATGGGCGGCCCCGATGCGGTAAGCCTCAACGAAAAAATTCACGAGCTTATTGATAACAACAGAACCAATCTTGTTGTAGATCTGAGTAAAGTGAAGTTTATGAATTCGTCCGGTTTAGGCATGCTAATAGGTGCTCTCACAACCATGAGAAAAGCCGGTGGTGATCTGCGGATAGCAAACGCCACAGACAAAATTGAGAGCTTGCTCATTATCACAAAACTCATTACCGTTTTTAAACACTTCAAATCAGTTGATGAGGCAATCGAATCGTTTAAAGATTGATTACTCTACCCTGATTTAAAAACTAAAATAATTTACGGAGGTGTTCATGCACCTCCTTTTTTTTGAGAAAAATTATGGCTGTACGAATTGTTATTGGCGCCCAGTGGGGTGATGAAGGTAAAGGAAAAGTTGTAGATATTCTGAGTGCACAGGCAGATTATGTGGTGCGTTATCAGGGTGGAGCAAATGCCGGTCATACCCTAAAATTTGATGACACAACCATTGTCCTTCACCTTATACCTTCCGGCATGTTCAACGGAAACTCCAAATGCATCATCGGAAATGGTGTTGTGGTAGATCCCATTGCACTGGTTGAAGAGCTGAAAGAAGTTGAAGAACTGGGAGTAAACCTAAAAGGGCGCTTTTTCATCAGCAGTTCGGCACATCTGATTTTACCCTATCATAAAATACTGGATAAAGTAAAAGAGAAAAATCGTGGCAGTGATGCCATCGGAACTACCGGGCGCGGTATTGGTCCTGCCTATGTGAGCAAAGTATCCAGAATTGGTATTCGTATGCTCGATCTGCTCGATATAAACACCCTTGAAGAGAAGGTTAAAAAGAATCTTCGTGATATTAATGTGGCACTTGAAAATGTGTACGGCGAAGAACCCCTCGACGGCGATGAAATGATCGCACAACTAAAACCTGCTGTAGAAATTGTAAAACCCTATATCACCAATACAACAGAACTGCTTCACAATGCACTCGATAAAGGCGAATCTGTGTTGCTTGAAGGAGCACAGGGCAGCTTACTGGACGTTGATCACGGCACTTATCCCTATGTAACCTCATCATCACCAACAGCCGGTGGTGCATGTTCTGGGAGCGGAATCCCGCCCCTCGCCATTACGCACTCCATGGGTATCACAAAAGCGTACTGTACACGTGTTGGTAACGGTCCATTCCCCACAGAGCTTGATGATGCTGCCGGTGAAAAACTCAGGAAAAACGGCCAGGAATTTGGTGCCACTACCGGGCGACCCCGCCGGTGTGGTTGGCTCGATCTGGTAGCCCTTAAATATGCCATCCGTTTGAACGGTATGAACGAACTTACCCTTACCAAACTCGATGTTCTGGATGATTTTGATACCATAAACGTTTGTACGCACTACGAGCTTGATGGTAAAAAAACGGATGTTTTCCCGCTTGATACAGAGTTGGTTGAACGCGTAAAACCGATTTATAAATCATTTGAAGGCTGGAATACCACCACCAGAAACATCGCCGATTTTGATAAACTTCCTGAAAAGGCAAAAGAATACATCCGTTTTGTTGAAGAATTTTCCGGGGTAAAATTTACGATCGTTTCTACAGGGCCTAAACGCTCTGAAACCATCATCCGATAATACGGCAATGGAAAACCCTGCACGCTTCATAATCACCTACCGTATTACAGCAGGCACTGAAGATGAAGCGGCTCAGTTTGCAGAAAAAATCGGTACAGAGCAATCCGTGGAAATGCCACTGGTTGCCGTCCCCCATGCAGGAAAAGCTTCCCTGCCTGATCTGCTCGATCTCAAACAGATCGAAAAAAACGTTTGGGATGCATCACTTTCCTATCCAAAATCTCTGTTTGACGGAGACATCACACAGCTGATTAATGTTCTTTTTGGGAATATTTCCATGCTGCATGATATCAAAGTAGTCGATATTAGCCATCAAGCTTTCAGAGAACACTTCAACGGGCCGGTTTTCGGTATAGATGGAATCAGAAAAAAACTGAATGCACCTAAAAGAGCCCTGAGCTGTACAGCTTTAAAACCAATCGGACTTTCACCGGCAGAACTGGCTGAAAACGCTTATCAATTTTCGGCGGGCGGCATCGATGTAATTAAAGACGATCATGGCCTGGCAAATCAACATTCCGCAGATTTCAGAGCGAGAGTAACCGCTTGCGTTCAGGCAGTGAGAATGGGTGAACAGGTATCCGGAAAAAAGACGCTCTATTTCCCTAATATCACCACATCACCTGCTTCAGTGTTAGACAGATATCATGAAGCAGTAGAGCTTGGAGCGGATGGGGTGTTGATTTCTCCTCAATTAACAGGCCTTGAAATGTTGCATACGCTCTCAAACAGAGGGCATGTTCCTCTTATGGCGCATCCTGCTTTTTCAGGAGCGTTTGTAATTCATCCCACTCACGGTTTTGCACCCGAAATCTACTACGGAACTCTATGGCGAGCATTGGGTGCTGATGCCGTAATTTATCCGAATGCGGGCGGGCGATTCTCTTTCACAAGGCAAACCTGCAGTAACATCAATGATCACCTCAGAAAAGATTTTTTGAAGTTCAGATCCGGCTTCCCAACTCCCGCGGGTGGCATTGATCTTCATAGCCTTGATGAAGAACTTTCATACTATGGTAATAACACAATTTATCTGATTGGCGGCAGCCTCTATAAACAGCCGGATGGAATTCTTTCTGCCACCAGTAAATTTCAAAACGTATTAATGAGGCATGAATAACAAATCGAAAGTAATAAAAGCTGACGACTACTCATGGGACGGTGTTGAGCGGAAGCAATATAAAACAGATACCAACAATTTCAAGGAGATTCACCGCTTTACGCTTCTGGGTGAAGATATCTCACAACTGAATTCCGAAACACGGTATTTCGAAATTCAACCTGGTGGATACTCATCCCTTGAGTTGCACAGGCATCCTCATAGTGTGGTAATCATCCGCGGTTCGGGCACTTTGGTTCTCGAAAATGAGCTACATGATCTGAAACTTCATGATGTTGTTTTCATCGCTCCTGAAACCATCCATCAGTTTCATGCTGATAAAGGTGAACCACTCGGCTTTATCTGTATTGTTGACCGATACCGGGATCGCCCGGCAATTCCCGATGACCAGACTATTCAGGAGCGTATTACATCAGAAAAAGTTTTAAAGAAAATTCAAAAATAGCCTTGAAAAGAAGTGGGTAAAGATCTTATATTTTAAGTCTTGAATAAATCAAAAAAGTGATTATTCATAGCAGTTGATTTATTGAAATGCGGGAATAGCTCAGTGGTAGAGCACCACCTTGCCAAGGTGGGGGTCGCGAGTTCAAATCTCGTTTCCCGCTCACAGAAAAAAGGCTCAAAGTTTACTCTTTGAGCCTTTTTTATTTCCGAACCAGACAGATCTTACATTCACTTCGCCCGGGCAATTCTCATAGTTCGATTGTTCTCCTCATCCATCACCACACGGAATGCAATATACCAGGTGCCATCAACCATAAACAGCTGGCGTGAGTGACCGGCACTTGTCCAGTGTTGTATGTCAATCAGTTGCCCTTTCTGAACGTATGGCCCTGTTATTTCATCCGCCACTTCCAGCCCGATAGCTCGTCCGTCCGGATTGCCTTCTGCCCGCATATTGTATATGCTGTACCATTTACCGTCATAATAAATTGGCATCGGACGTGGGGTTCTGCCTTCAATTTCAACGCGCTCCCAACCCTCTAAAGCATTTTTTGATCGAACAATCAGATTATAATCGGTACCATCTGCACTTCCCCCAACTGCAAGATAGATATATCCTTCATGCCAGACTGCCCCGAATGCATACACCCTTCCGTTTCGGGTTGGTCTGTTTATATCGGCAAAAAGATCCGGCGCAAACTCTGCCATGTGGTTGATATGAAACAGCGGTTCATCCTTTGTGAGATACTCCCAATGCACCATATCTTTCGATGCCGCCACACCAAGCGCTCTCCTTCCGGGATACTTAGCATTGTCGCCGCCTTCTGCAAAATCGCCATAAAATGTATAGAATCGCTCATCTTCCGGGTGCCACACCAGTGCATACGGATTGGTGCGATTCCGCCCCTGCCAGTTGTACTGCGGCTCGTTAAATACGGGATTTCCCTCATAATTTTGCCAGTACTGCATATCTTTTGTGGCGATCAGGCTTCCATCCTGATTGGTACTGTGAGGGTGTCCGGCCCAGTTTCTATAGTCACCCGCCGGACTCGAATTATAGAATAGCGCCAGATTATTTTCAGTCTGATAAAATCCAGCAGGATCTATCTTGCGTTTTCCCGTGGTTTCATACCAGGGAACAATGTCAATCGAGCCGTCTTTTTCGAGCAGTTCCCATCCGGTTAATGGTGGCGGATTCCCCGTTGAAGTTGACTCCATTCCATGGATGTTTACACAATCGCTGCAAGTGCCGATGATTGGGATGTATGTGTACTCTTTCTCTACCGTATGCAGCATCACGAAAAGATAGATGAGCCATACCCTGATAAAAAATTGCATTTGAACCTCTACCATTTCATTTGTTCGATCTGTTTATGAATGTAGCATACTAACGCAGCCCCATCAACATTCCATACCACTGAATTCTCATCTCCGGAATTTTTTAAGCTCGGATGATATTATATATGTATAATATATGTGTATTATTTGATATCATTCAGAATGGACCCCAAACTCTACAACCAATACGATCTCGAGCAGGATGTGCACCGTATTACGCTATACAGCTCTGTGGCGAAGGAGCATCAGCATATGTCGCGCAAGAAGCGGCTCTATCTTCATCTTGATATGAACTGTTTTTATGCGCAGGTAGAACAGCGGGCTTACAATATGTACGGGCTTCCGCTGGCCATGGGTGGGTGGCGAAAACCAAACGGTGTGGCACGGGGCATTGTGGCAACAGCCAGTTATGAAGCGCGCGCGCTGGGCATAAAAACAGCCATGAGTGCATTCGAAGCTTCACAGATCTGTCCCTACCTGGTTTTCATGCAGATCGATTACGATAAGTATAAAGGCATCAGCCGGCAGCTTAAATCTATTCTCGACACCTACTCGCCCGATGTGGAAAAATATTCGATGGATGAGTACTTCATGGACATTACCTTTCTGCTTGGCAAACCGAGCAGGCAGCTTGAAGCGTTTGCCCATCAGATGAAAAACGACATTTTCAGGCAGCTTGGGCTGGTTTGTTCGGTGGGTATAGCTACCAGTAAAACTTACTCAAAACTGGCCTCCGATCTTAAAAAACCGAAAGGCCTTTCGCTTATTCTCACCCCCGATGATGCCGCGCAATACATCTATCCCCTGCCAATGAATGAGGTATGGGGTATTGGCCGCAGGCGCTATGAACACCTGAAACGGTACGGGCTGCTCACCATCGCCGATGCGCATAAACAAGGTCCTGCTCCTTTTAAAAAACTATTCGGAGAGATGCAGGGACAGCTTTTCTGGGAAACCGTAACCGGTCGCGACCGTGCAAAAGTACTCACGAACGAAGTGCACATACCCGATGAGGTGAGCTATATGCACACATTTTCCGACTGGACAGACGAGCCGACTCTTGTAAAGGGTGAAATTGTAAAAGCAGTACGAAAAGTGTGCTACCGGATGAGAGGTTACAAACGAAAAGCCCGGCGATGGAGTTGCCATATTCGGTACCAGGAAGCACACTGGGAAGGCATAAGCTTCGCTTTTACCACACCCGGATACACCAATCTTGATGATTATGTGCTGCAAGCCTGCCTGTCGCAAGCCATGGAACTTGTAAACAGTGCAGTGAGAAAGGGAATCAAAATAAGAGGAATCGGCTTGCATACCATTGAGATGCAGCAAACCGAGCAACTCGAAATATTTTTCAAGGAAGAGGAACGTGTGCAGCATTTATATCGCGCAGCCGACTGCCTGAACAACTGCTACGGACCTGATACCGTGGCAAAAGCCGCCATTCACGAAAGCGTAAAGGGTAACACACACTTTGTGAATAGAAGCTGAGAGGAAGCACTCAAATCAGTCCAGTGGATAGATCGATTTTTTGGCAGCAAGAAGCGTGTTCTTCATAAGCATGGCTACCGTCATCGGGCCAACACCGCCCGGAACCGGAGTTACCCAGCTCGCTTTCTGCCTGATGGCGTCAAAATCGCAATCGCCAACAAGTTTATATCCTTTTTCACTGGTTTCATCCGCCACACGGTTTATGCCAACATCAATCACCACAGCACCTTCCTTAATCATTTCCGCCTTTATAAGGTTTGGCTGGCCTGCAGCTACCACAAGAATATCGGCCGAGATGGTATGAGACGTGAGATCTTTGGTAAATTTATGGCAAATGGTGGTTGTGGCCTTTCCTGATGAATTCTCACGAGATAACATAATGGCCATCGGGGAACCTACAATATTGCTTGCCCCAACAACAACAGCATGTTTGCTCTTAACAGGAATACTGTAGTAGTTAAAAAGTTCAAAAATACCGGCCGGTGTGCACGATTTAAAGGTGGGTTGGTCAACCGTAAGCCGTCCAACATTCATAGGATGAAAACCATCTACATCTTTCTTATGATCTATACTTTCAATAACATCGTGTGCAGAAAGATGCGACGGTAGCGGCAGCTGAACAAGAATTCCGTCAACCGTATTGTCATCGTTAAAAGAGCGGATAGCATCTTTCAGCTCTCTGGCCGAAACCGTATCAGGCAAATGGGCCGTATCCGTTTCGATACCCACGCGTTTACAGGCACGTGTTTTTGCACCAATGTAAGTTGTTGATGCGGGATCATTCCCAACCTGGACTACTTTCAGGAAAGGCCTTCGAAATCCGGCTTTTACCCAATTCTCCACATCTTCTTTAAGGAGATTCATCGTGATTTCGGCTACTTTTTTTCCGTCGATTAGTTTAGCTGACATGAAACTGAATAAAGGTTTTTAGTTAACGCGGGAAAGGTAAGTCCAATTAAGGATGAAATAAACAACAGATTGCGAAAAAGCGGGTTCAACGCTCAATATCGTATTTTTTCATTTTGTTATAGATATGGCTTCGCTGAATATCAATTGCATCGGCGGTAGCTGATACATTCCAGTCGTATTTTTCAAGTTTTTTTAGAAGAAAAATCCGTTCAGCTTCCTCTTTGTATTCGTGAAAAGAATCTGTCTCTTCAAGCAGATTATCAAGTAAATCTTTATTTTTCTTTCGGTTGATGACCTGATTCTGAACATCACTTTTCGAAATCACATCCTCCTGAGACAGCAAAGCCAGCCGCTCAACAGAGTTCTGCAGCTCTCTGATGTTTCCGGGCCAGTCCTGTTTTTGCATCTCCTCCAGGGCTTCCTCCGAAAATGATTTCCCGGCAAAGACAATCTCTTTTTCAGCCAGCCGCTCCAGAAACCAGACCGAAAGCAGGGGGATATCGTCCCGGCGTTCACGCAGCGGGGGCAGATGTATGGGTATTACATTCAGGCGATGGAAAAGATCTTCTCTGAACCCATCTGCCTCTATCTCCTCAATCAGATCCTTGTTGGTAGCAGAAAGCACACGTACATCTACATCTATTCTCTCATTGCTGCCTACCCGTACAATGTGCCCTTCCTGCAGTACACGCAACACTTTTGCCTGTGCTTCGAGGGTCATATCACCAATTTCATCGAGAAAAAGCGTGCCGCCGTCGGCCTGTTCAAATTTACCGATTCGCCGGCTCGATGCACCCGTAAAAGCCCCTTTTTCGTGTCCAAACAACTCACTTTCCAGTAGCTCTGCCGGGATGGCCGCACAGTTCACATCCACAAACTTTTTCGACGCACGATTGCTGTTGTGATGGATAGCCCGCGCCACGAGTTCTTTACCTGTTCCATTCTCACCCGTAATGAGAACCCTGCTATTGCTCGGTGCAACTTTTTCGATCAGCTTTTTGATGCGCCCGATAGCGGGACTGTTCCCAATCAGCTCGGTTTGCCCGTGTAACTGAGTACGAATTTGTCTGTTTTCACGAATCAGTTCACTGCTGTTCAATGCATTTCTTACGCTGATAAGAAGCCTGTTCAGGTCCGGTGGTTTCTCAAGAAAGTCAAATGCTCCTGATTTTGTGGCATCTACCGCAATTTTTATTGTACCATGCCCCGAAATCATGATAACGGGAAGCTCATTACGCTGCTCCTTAATCTTTTCGAGAACTTCCATACCATCCATCCCTTTCATTTTTATATCGAGTAATACAAGATCTACATGCTTCGATGATACGATTCCAAGCGCCTGCTCACCGTTTTCAGCCTCCAGAATAGAATAGTTCTCATACTCAAGAATTTCACGCAGGGCATTTCGAATGCTCTTTTCGTCGTCGGTGATCAGTATAACAGGTTTCTTGCTCATGGTAAATCAATATCGGGAATGAAGATACTCAAGAATGCGCTGATGAATGAAATCGATGTGGGATGTCTGAACCGTATAATTATTTGTGATAATGGTGACTGCAAGCTGATTTCCTGATTCTGTATCAAGATACCCGGACAGCGCACGCACACCCGACACAAAACCTGTTTTACCTTTGAAATTATCACGAACTGAGCTGCTTCTGAATCTGTGACTCAGTGTGCCGCTTACCGAACTCTGTGCGAGTGAGTTGTAAAATTGAGGAAAATACTCTTTCTGTTGTATTGCAATCAGAAACCGATTCAGGTCATCTGTCTTCACAAGCGTAGCCGGCGCCATCCCCGATGCATCGCGAAGGCTAACACTGGTTGTATCGAATCCCACCTGGGCCATATAATTTTTTACAACCTGCAGCCCGAGTTCGGTGGTTCCCTGTGTATTATACTCTTTCCCGCCTATTTTTTTCAGCAGCATTTCAGAAATAAAATTGTTGCTCTCTCTGTTCATCTCGTTTACCATTTTATAAAGTGGTTCCGAATAGTGTTCGTCAAAAACTTCGAGGCCCTCTGCGCTCCATCTGTAAAAATCGTTATCAGAAAAAATGTGGCCGGTTATATCCACTCCGTGCCGGCTGAGATACCTGTACATTGTATCCAAAAAATAGTGTGTAGGTGCTGTTACCGTAAGCGGTTCTGTTTCGTAGTAACCCTGTGGAAGAGTGCTTCTCAGAATAATGGTATTGGTGCCCAGCTCACGCCTGTACGATTCGTTAAAACGAGTTCCCGGAGCCGTTATTAGCTGCTCATTGATAAACTCTACGTAGGGAGTATTGAATGGAAACCACTG
>SLGA01000192.1 GCA_007123985.1 Balneolaceae bacterium
ACTACAAAGGTTCACCAGGAACTGGCCGGTGGTACATTTGTGGATGTAATAATCGATGAGGCTCACGACCCCGAAAATGAGCACCCTTTCAAAGCAAATATCGACTTAAATAAACTGGAAGGTCTCATCAAAAAATACGGAGCTAAAAAAATACCCTACGTATCCGTGGCTACTACTGTAAATATGGCCGGCGGGCAGCCAATATCATTAGATAACCTGAAAGCTGTTCGTGAACTGACTGCAAAGCATGGTATCAAAATCATCCACGACATGACCAGGGTTGCAGAAAATGCTTATTTCATCAAGCTCAGAGAGCCGGGATATGCTGATATGAGCGTTCGGGATATCGTGAAAAAGATTTGCTCTTTAACTGATGGTGCAACTATGAGCGCAAAAAAAGATGCTCTTGTGAATATTGGCGGTTTTCTTGCAGTAAATGACGAAGATATTTTTGATAAAGCCCGAAACATGGTCGTTATATATGAGGGACTTCATACGTATGGCGGGATGGCCGGCCGAGACATGGAAGCACTTGCAATCGGTATAAAGGAATCTGTAGAGTACGATCACATCCGAGCAAGAGTAGGCCAGGTGCTCTATTTAGGTAATAAACTAATTGGAATGGGAATACCTATTGTAAAACCTATAGGTAGCCATGGTGTTTTTCTTGACGCCAAAAAAATTCTACCACATCTTAAACAGAATCAGCTGCCTGCACAGTCTTTAGCCTCTGCCATTTACCTTGATTCCGGTGTGCGTGCTATGGAGCGCGGAGTTGTATCAGCGGGTAGAAATCCTAAAACCGGCGAACATAACTATCCCAGCCTTGAGCTTGTAAGGCTCACCATACCACGCAGAGTGTACACACAGGCACATATGGATGTAGTGGCAGAATCGGTTGAGGCAGTCTTTGAAAACAGTTCAGATGTATCCGGTCTTGAATTTGTGTACGAACCGAAATATCTGAGGTTTTTTCAGTCGCGTTTTAAACCTGTGTAATGCCGCCGGATACCCAATATCAGGGTGCCAATTTTTGCAGCAGGGCTTCATCGTGAAGATTGTGCTGCAGAAGGGTAATTATATTTTCACGGGAGACAACAGCTTTTGAGTAGATATAATGAATTCCACTTTCTGATACTTCATGTTTAACCGTAAAATCAGCTCCTTCAAGGGATAGATCCCGAATCACAGTTCGCAGATTTATAATAAAAGCAGTGTCGGAATAGGGAGATTCACTAACTGCCGCAAGTTCTCTTCTGGCATCTTCGGCAAGGCGATCAATCTCGAATTTGAGATTCTGAACAGAACTCTCTTTTGAGTACGTGGCCGCGTGGGCGGAATCAGCCGCTGAAGCCATTGCAAATCCATATACTGCTACAGAGTCTGAATGTGAGTACACATCGTTACTGAACCATTGCGGTACTGCAGACTCTTCAACGGTTTCTGCCGGATCGGCTTCTGACAACGTTTCGGGGGTTGTACAGGCAGAAATAATGCATGCACAGATGATAATGACTGAAAAAAGTCTCATGAAAAACAGATTAGTATAATTTAAAATAACCGATGTTCCCTTCCCGGGTTTGCACCTTCAGATTTAAAGATCGATTGTTTTGGAGGGAATTGGAAATTTCTTTTTCGATGAGTTGCAGATCGTTAGCTGCAGTACTATTGAGCTCAAGAAGTTCTTTGCCTTCACGAAGTCCGCGATTCCATGCTTCTGAGTTTCGATCTACTCTATGTATATAGATATTAAACTTATTTGGATCTTCGGGAGTAGAAAGAGCTCTGAGTGTGAATCCAACTTCGTCAAAATACTTCTGTTCTACACCTCGGTTTCTGCCGTCACCGGGAATTTCGCTCCATTCATCCAATTCGGGTTCATCATCAAACTGCTCAATTCTTGAAGCTACAGGTTCCGGTACAGGCATTTCTCTCAATCTTAATGTTCTATCCATTGTTTCGCCCCTGCGCCAGACAGTAAGTACGATTTCATCATTTGGCCGAAACATTGCCACCTTTTCCTGTAATTTGTTTGACTCGTTTACACGATCACCGTTAACGGCAAGTATAACATCATCCGGCCTGAGCCCGGCTTCGTATGCCGCACTGTTATTGCCGATTCCGCTGATGGCAACACCTTCAATTGTTTCAAGACCGATTCTTCGTGCTATCCTCGCGTCCACCGTTTGAATGCTCACTCCCATCATTCCGCGTTGAACTTCTCCAAATTCGATGATATCACTGGCAACTTTTAAGGCGAGATTACTTGGAACCGCGAAGCCATATCCCTGATATGAACCGCTTTGAGTGGCAATTGCCGTATTAATTCCAATCAACTCCCCGCTTGTATTTACCAACGCCCCACCACTGTTTCCGCGATTAATTGCGGCATCGGTCTGGATGAAGCTCTCAATTCGGTAATCATCATTTATTATCTGCACGTCGCGGCTAAGCGCGCCAACAATACCGGCAGTAACAGTTGAGCGAAGCCTGAAAGGATTTCCGATTGCCATCACCCACTCACCCACTTCCACCAAATCTGAATTACCAACAGTAATTGCCGGTAAATTCAAAGCATCTACCTTCAGTACGGCCAGATCAGTACTGGGATCGCGCCCAACAACCCTGGCATCAAAAGAACGTTTATCATCAAGAGTAATCGTAATTCCATCCCGAAGAGCATCCTCAATTACATGATTATTGGTTAGGATATATCCATCTGCTGATATGATAACACCTGACCCAACAGTACGTGCTCTGGGGGGTAAAAATCTCTCCCAGAATCCGTCTTCATCCTCATCTTGTTGATCCATTCGTCGGTTTCTGTTGGAAATTACCGTCTCAATGAAAACCACGGTTGGTGTTACATTTCTGGCAACATTTCTGAAAACAAACCGGTCGTCAATTCTTTCAAGATCTTCGTTTGACCAGAACGGAGTTTCACTTCTGTTAACCTCCGTAAAACGCACCTCGGCAAGATCGAAAGAGAATGAGCCCTGGCGAAACAACATCAATATCATGCCAAGCATTATACCAATCAAAATTAAAAGAACACTGGAAAGTATTTTATCTCTAAGTTTCATAAAGGTGGATTCAAAATGGTATCAAAAATTTTATCTGACCGCCTGGGTTTAACTCCTTCCACGTGGTAACGTATATACTTATCTAAATATTCAATCAGCTCACTTAGTTCATTTTTTGGAAATTTTTTTTTGAGCAATAAGCTGTTGTTGGAATGTAGTAATTCTTTGATAAACGTGAATTGATTTGATGATAATGCTACGGACTCAGCTCCGGTAGATTCGCCGGATAAAGTGCCGGTTTCGATATTCATATACCCAGTGTCACTCTCACCGGCACGGTTTGTTTCATCATACTGAAGGCCAATCCCTATTTTATCAATCACTCTGAGTTGTACGTAAGGGATAATAGATTTAGAAACATGCTCTTGATCATTCAGCCATTTCAACATACTCTTTATAAACACAAAAAGTTCATCATTCACTTCATTTTCGTGTAATACCTGAGATGAAAGCTCCATGATGATTGAAGAGAGGGCAATTTTCTCCATCTCGAACCTCAACTGGTCGAGCTTAATTTTGTAAGAAGCATCAGAGAGTGTTTGCACAGAACGTGTGGGTTTGTGATAAAAAATCACCTCCAAAACCTGCCCGGCTTGCAAATAGGCCGAGAATTTACTTTTTGGCCGCCTTGCCCCTTTAGCTATTACCGCCTGGATGCCATGTGAACGAGTAAAGAGTGTGGCAATGAGGCTGGTTTCGCCATACTGAACGGCTCGTAAAACAATGGCTTCCGATTTGACAATCATTTAGTCATGCATCATTTTTTTGTCTTCGAGCAACTGAACCATAGAAGGCAGAAATGTGAGAGCGGTGAAAAGCGTCATGCCTATTCCAACCACTGCCATTACCCCTATTGACTGCAATCCCGGGTGGTTTGTGAACAAAAGTCCTGCAAAACCCATCATAGTAGTAAGTGACCCGATTGTGATATGCTGGCCTGTACTTCTAAGCACCTCCCACATATTTTTCCTGCCCTCATCCCGAAAGCGGTGTGCAAGATGTACCCCGTTATCACACCCAATACCAAGCACCGCTGGTAAAACAACCAGGTTGTAAAAGTTAAATTTGAGGCCGAAAATCAACATTATACCGAACAGCCAAATAAGTCCTATGATTAATGGAATTAGTGCGATGAGCGACCAACGAAGATTTCCAAACGAGAAAAAGATGAACAGAAATACAATTACAAATGTAGCCGCAACCATGTACGGGCTCTCGGCCCGCATCAGTTCAAGCATTGACGCTGCAACAATTGAGGTGCTCGCGGCATGATACACCCTTCCGTTTTCGAGTGTTACTTCAGAAATCTCATCCTTAAACGCAATTGACTTCAGTCCGTCTGATAATCCCTGATTTGGATAAACTATTACAAAGCGGCCAATTTCTCCGTCTCTTGTTGTAAACCTGTTTTTCAGAAATTCCGGGATCAGATTTTCGTCAAGTGGCTCTGTTGTTTGAGATCCGCGTCGTAAAATATCAAGTGTTTCGCTCTCCTGGCCCTCAATAAAACTGTTCTGAAGCAATCGTCTTACTTCTGCAATGTACATTAATTTTTCATTTGCCAATTCCTGACTGGGCGGGAATCGTTCCTGAAGTGCTTCAACATCATGAATCATGGTGTTAGGGTTTGATCGCTGCCGCTCCCGAAGTATTTCCAGAACCTCAAACACTTCATCGTCATTATCAGCAATTATATATGCCGGATTTCGGCGCGAACTCTCATCCACTCCACTTGCAAATTCACGGAACTGCTCATACTCTTCAAACACAGGTTCAAGGTTTCCAAACTGATATTCAAACTTTAAATTCCATGAAAAAGACAAAACAATTACCGAAATCAGCACACCGAAGATTACAATCTGACTGGAGAAGGGATATCGTTGAATAACAGGTTCAAGATGAACTTCATCAGAGCGCTTTATCAATAAAATCCATCGCCAGCGGTCGAAAATCACAAGAAGAGCAGGCAGGATGAAAAGCATGCAAAACAGTGCAAGCAGAATACCCGTACCGGCAATGAATCCAAACTCAGAGAAGCCTCTGAAATCTGCGAACATAAGAACAAATAATGCAGAAGCTGTGGTAACCGCACTCACAAAAATGGCCGTTCCGGTTTTTTGATAGGCCTGTAAAACGCTCTTTTCCACTCTATCTCCTGAGGCGCGAAATTCTATGTAACGAGCGTAGAAATGGATTCCGTAGTCAATACCAAGCCCGAACAGAATCACAAAAAGTACGGATGTCATGGTGTTGAGAACCCCCAGCTGGAAGTAGGTAATTCCAAATGTCCACATCAAGCTGATGACAAGTGGTATTCCAATAATTAAGATAGGAACCGGCATTCGAATTACATGCTGGAAAAACGAATGCCGCTGTTTGCTGCTTGCACCTCTTCTGTAATTAATCAGTTTTTTGATCCAGAAATAAAACATTACCAGCAGAATTACGCTCGAAATACCCAATGCAAAACTGTTGAATACATCATTCATAATGGATTCAAATTCATTAAGGTGACGCTTAAGCCTGCCGCCAAATTGAACCTCCATATCCGGGTGAAATGATGCAGGATTCAGCCGGGAGATCAGCCCGTCATACGCCTCAAACATATCTTCAAGGTAGCGTATGTCGCTTTGTGATCCGGTTGGGTAGAGCGTAAGAATTACAAGGGTGCTGTCATCACTAGCAGGATATTCCGGTGGGATCAGTTCGTCGTAGCTGTCCTGGAAACGGTCAATATTTCTCTCCTCTTCCTCTTCGTCATCAAAATCATCCAGAAAATCTACAAAGAACGGGTTCGCCTCTTGCCGGGCTATTTCAATTTCATCTTCAAGAAATTCAATAATTTCCCGAAGCTCAGCAGCAGTGGCAAGGTAGAGAGCATTATCTTTGAGAATTTCAGTATCGCGCCTGAATTCAGCACGATTAAAAAAGTTAAAATCTCGTCTTGGGTAGTAAAGTTTCAGGCTCTCTTCGGCTAACAATTCAGCAAATGCCACATTGGCTTCAAAATCGGGTGATTTAATGGCAACCCTCATTTCAGTTTCTCCCCCGGCCTGCTCTTGCAACTGGTTTAGAGCCTGTACATTTGGGTGACTTGAAGGCAGAAGATTTGCAATATCTGTATCTACCGTCAGCTTAACTGCAAAACTCCCGGCTAAAACTGCAAGCGCAATTGAAATGCCAACTACCCAGAATGGATAACGAATATTGAACCGAACAACCGGCTGAAGAAAACGTATAATTTTATGCATTTACTAACAGTGTAAAATCTTTATAAATAGAGTAAGATACGTAATTTACCTCAAAAGAGAGTTCAGCTAAACAACTTATTACGAATCCGAAAAATTTCATTGTTTCAGTACAACTTCGACTAGATGTATGATTTATTTTAACACCCCGTTAAAAACTTCAACACAAAGTTAACTGAATGATCTGTATTTTATTCTGAACCGAAATTTATTCTATAAATGATCCAGTCAGAGTCGCATCGCGGGATGAAAGTTATTGGTATAATACTCATTGTATATGCCGCCCTGGTTGCCACGCATGAGGGTGAGTTCTGGCCATTCAGCATTTATCCGATGTTTTCACAAGCCGGTAATCCCTGGACTCGTGCAATGGTAACAGATGTTACGAATCTTCCCGATAATGAGCTTTGGATACGAACCCCACTTCACCAAAAAGCCGGAACTGCCGTTCCTGTAAATCAATACGGTGTTGATCAGATAGATTTCTCAAATTTTGTTTCCAAGACCGACGAATGGACCGAATCAAGAATTAACGCGATGCACACCATGTTCGGTGCTGAAAATATCGGCAACAACCGATGGATGGTTTCTAAAGTGCATGGTCGCATGGTTGGAGCCGATTCAGTTACAGTAGAAATAGAACCCTTGATTTTACTCACCGAAGAAGGTGCTTTTTTAAACCCCACTTTCAGATGAACGACTCCTGGCACGGCAGAATAGGGCACAATCTGTTTGAACCGGATAGAAACATCACTACCGGTGAGTTGATATTTTTTAAGCTTTTTGAACTTTTTGTGGCATACTACACCATTCGATTTGTGTGGGAGTGGGCAATATACACTCAGCTTCGTAACGTTGAAGTAGTTCTGCCGCTTGGCCTTGCCAACTATATGGATGCAAGCCTTTTCTTTGATCATCACATTGCACCGGCTCTCGCGGCTGTTGTTACTTTTCTCGTAGTACTCTGCTTTTTTCGACTCGGACCAAAATGGCTCTACATGGTTGTGCTTTTCCTGTTTCACCTGCTCTATGTGATTCGCTTTTCTCAGGGTGAAATCCCGCACAGCCAGAATCTTATTGGAATGTCGGTACTCTGTTTTGCTGTAGGCGCCTGGTTTTTCTCCGGAAAGGATAGAATGCCAAGGTTTGTGCTTGGTTCTGTGATCTTTTTTATTGGATTAGGTTACACAGCAGCTTTTTTCTCGAAGCTTATCGGTACCGGAATTCATTGGTTTGATGGTCGCCATCTATGGTTGTGGATCAGTGAAAAAAGTGTTGATATTCTCTCACGCGACGGTTTCTATCAACCAAATTTTCTCCAGCAACTTGCCCTTAACAGCACAGCTGTGGCATCCGTCATTCTGCTTATCGGATGGTTTACAGAGCTGATTGGATTTACAATGTGGTGGAAAAAGCTGAGGCCCTATACCACAACCCTGCTTATTTTGATGCATTTTGGTATAACCATGGTTATGAATATCCGGTTCGACGCGTTTGTAATACAACTCATTCTTGTTGGATATCCGTGGTATTTATTACTGGATCGCTTCATAAAAGTACCACCACCCTGGCTAAAAAAAATCGTTTAGCCGCTTTTCCCCGATAGCAGAACAGATGCTTTTTTTACTGCTGCAAAAACCACGAACGTAAATGCTGCCGTTACGAGAACAAACTCATGGAGCATCAGATCTGATTGAGTAAGTACAAATTCACGGCGGCTAATCCACGCCAAGGGTAAGAATAAGATCAGCATTACTCCTGTAAACAGAAAAACTGAACGATCACCCGATTTTGGTCCGCTAATTCTGGAAAATCTTGAATAGGCTGTTTTAAATGTTCTGAACAATTTATCCCAGTTCAGAAAAACAGCATACGCTAAAAAATTGGGTAAAAAGGCAATATTGAGAACTAACATTGTGGAAAAATGAAACACCACAGCAAGCCCCACAAACATCCTGAACCAACCAGCCTTTAATAGTGCGATTATAAATCCAATTTCGAAGAGTATTGTAAGCCAATCAAGAATTTCCCAGAAAATAACCTGATTGAACCCAACAGCCCAGCCTGCCAAAAGTGCCTGTCTCTCACGAATAAAAAACTGATTAAAAAGGTGCCCCTGAGTTGCTTGTGTTGCGGGGTCCAGCCAGCCACCCAATATTTTGGGGAAACCGGCAGTAAACATCATAGCAGCGATGAAAAGTGCAAGAAGACTAAGGGGCCAACTCTCAGGTGCAGAAGTTCGTTTTTTTCGCCAGAAATCTACTGAATAGGCAACTCCCCAGTTGCTAAACGCCATTATTACGGGAACCAATGGAATCACAATTTCGTGATTAACTTTACCTACACTATATATAAAGCCCTGCAAAATCAACAGTGAAATGCCGGTGAGAATTGATGCCCATTTTGTATGGTATCCTGCCAACATTGCAAAAAGAGATACAATTAGTATGGTGTGGATAATTTGAAATATTTCCAGTGAAGGAAACCCATCCAATAACCGCAACGGACCGGGAGGTGGAGAATAAAAATCAAGCGGAAGCGAGGAGAGAAAACCAAAATGTGCCATACCTGAGCCCGGTATCAAAAAAAGCAGAATAAATAGTGCAGTAAATATTCTAAGAAGTGCAAGCCCTTCGGCCGTAACTCTATAAGAATTGAATATCCAACCGTCAAAACGTTGCTTTAAACTCATTAATCAGAACAGTATGGTTATTCGGCCGCTTTCCAACGCCATATCAAGTTTTGCACCTTCATCAGTCTGCCGATAATATTCAGTGAGTTCAATGATATGCATGGCATTTGGGGTGAACCCTGCAATCTCCTCGGCTTTTGATTTGAGCCACGCTTTTCCTTCCTCTGAAATGTTATGAACGGTTTCTTCGTCTGAAAAATGAGTCCGCACAAACCCTGGTATTTGTGAGAGAGGTATATCAGGAAAAAGCTCCTGAGGCGGCATATCATGTGATCGTTGCCGGTGCAAAGTTTCTACATCAAAAATGGTTCGGGTAATTTCAAATCCATCATCATACACATACACGCTTTTAAATCCGGGAAACACAAATGCCGGCCAAGGTTCTGCATCGTAGTATCCAACTATACCAACAACCGCGTACTGCAATGGGAGATAAATCAGCAAGCCTATAAAAAGTTTTCGAATTCTGTTTTTTTTCATCCTGCTGTATGTTGATTGGTTCCTAACCGGCTCAGAACTTCTTCTGAAGTGGCCCAATTTGTGAGACGTAATTTATTATCTTTGACATGAAATTCGAAATTTATCGGTTCGATAACAACTTGCTTAATGGCTTCTGTACTGCACTATAAGACCAAATTTCTGAACAGCTCGGAAACCTTTATTCACCGTCTTGTGAGCAATCATAAGCGTTATGATCCTTTGGCACTTTGTTACATAAAAAAAGATTTCAGTTCAGATATACCGGTTTATCAAGCTCCAAAAAGCAGCCTTAGTGGTTTAGTAAATAGTGCCTCTTTCCACCTAAACCGTTCTCTCCCGTTTTACCGAAGCACAATTCAGAAACTCAGACCAGATGTAATACACAGCCATTTCGGGTATGATGCGTACAAACTGCTGGATATTGCACACTCTGAAAAGATCCCGCATGTAGTTAGTTTTTATGGATCGGATGTTTCAAGATTACCTCACGAGTTCGGATGGAAAAGCCGCTATAAAAAAATGGCCGCTCTGGTATCGCATTTTATTGCCGCATCAGTATTCATGAAAAAACAGCTGATTGATCTCGGATTCCCATCAGAAAAAATCAGTGTGATTTATTTTGGCCTCGATCTCGAAGCTTTAACCTTCCAGGAAAAATCGTTCGGCGATCTGAATATTCTTATGGCCGGCCGCCTTGTTGAAAAAAAGGGATTTGAATACGCATTAAAAGCAATTTCTATGTTAAAATTGCGCGGAATAGAGATTCCCATAACCCTCTTTGGTGACGGACCATTAATGCATTCTTTAAAAAAGCTGGCATCTGATTCGGGAATTGAAAATCAGGTGCATTTCAGAGGATTTCAACCAGTTTCGGAGATCCTCAAAGCTCACAGTAATCATTCCCTGTTTCTGGCCCCGAGTGTAACCGCATCAGACGGTGATATGGAAGGACTCCCCAATACGATATTGGAAGCGATGGCAAAAGGCACACCGGTTATAGCAACTGAACATGCCGCCATACCTGAAGCTCTTACCCATCAAGAGTCGGGTTTTCTTGTTGAAGAGAGAAATTCGATTGCCATTGCAAACTGCATCGAAAAAGTGATCCGGAAAAGGCATCAACTGATTGAAGTAGCGAAAAATGCACGCATAAAAGTTGAAGAATCCTTCACGGTTCAAAACATGGTGCAGCAAGTTGAAAAAGTTTATGACCTGGCAAGATCACTGTTTAAAAGGTAAATATTATCTCAAAAATTTCAACGATAACCACTCTCTGAGTTTCTTCCAATCGTCCCGTGAAATGACCCCGATTTTAGTCGCTGCAACAGCGAAAAGAATAAAAAATGTGCCAAGACTGAAAATAAGTCCAAACAGTTCACTTTCAGCAGGTATGAACTGTACCCTGGTGTACCAAACCGGCAGTGCAGCTGCAAAAGCAATTGCCAGCACTTTTGTGTAGAATGGGAAAGGCAAAACTTTTCGGGCGGGAAGCTGCATATGTCCCCCAATCCGCCTAAGAGTGATTATCCAATTGTAAAAGTTGGCTATAAATGTACCCGCGGCTGTACCAACTATCCCAAAATAGATCGTCAGTGGAATACTTAATATGATATTTGCCAGTACCAAATTGAGGCTCAGATAGAAAACACCTTTTGTATCACCAAATGCCTGCAGAATACTCCCATAGTTGGTTACTCTTAGCAATACAATCAGGTTAAAGATCTGAAATGGAATAACCGAATTACGATATTCTGTCCCCTCTGATTCTGCAACTATTGCAATCAAATCCGATGCAATGATAATTGATGCAACAGTAAGTGGCACTACGAGCAGGCTCACTTTCTCAACACCCTTGTACCATAAAGCGAGCAATTCTGCCTTTTTTCCTTCAAGGCTATACGCTACATATCTGCTAATGAGTACCGTTCCTACTGCAAACGGTATTACCCTGATAACTGGCACCTCCTGTGCTCCAACTGTATACTCAGCATAAGCGGTAGCCGGGAGTAAAACAGACACAACGAACTTATCGGTGTATCGATTTATCTTATTCACCAGCGATGAAAGTCCCAGTGGGATTGCAAAATCCGTTTGCTGTTTAACGGTTATCTCTGAATCAGCCATTTTACCTTCCGGAAGAACCATATTCATCCAAATCCAGGATCCGATAAACCGGATGATGGCGTAAAACATGAGGCCGTATATAGCTGCTTCGAGGCCAAATCCCAAAGCCAACGGCCCAACAAGGCACACCAAAGTTAACATGCTGGTAATCATTTCGTACCAGGCAGAATCTTTTTGGCGATCTAAGGCAAGCAGAATATTTGTTACCGGCCAGGTTGGTATTTCCAACAGAACCACCAGTGCCATAAATGGCAAGAGGTACTGAATTTGTGCGATACTTTCAGAATCCCATTGAGGGAGTATAGCAGGTACTATCTGACTTATTACCAGTACAATGATGCCCGCAATAAGTGCTGTGGCACCAAGAATGGCTGTGGTCTGAAGAACAAATCCGCGTTTTGCGCTACCGGATACTCTTTCAAAAAAGTAAAACACACTATCAGGAAAACCCAGAGTCGCTACATTTCTTGCAATCTCGTGAATCATCAACAGATAACCGATAATGGCAAAATCGGTTTTAGAAAGGATTTGGATAGTAGCAATTACAATAGCAAGATCAATAACAGTAGTTATAATTCTTGCAAAAACAACAACACCGGTCTTCTCTGTAAGGTTTGCTGATCTACCTGGCATTTGCTAATAATTCATCAAAAACGGCAGCGAGTTGTCTGGTGGTTTGTCTGGCTTCGTAGATTCCTCGGTCAGGTAACTCAGATTCGGGCATAAACAGTGAGTTATCCCTTTTTTCCTTCTCCTTCGAAAATGTTTCCAGCAAGGCTGCTATCTCCATCTTTTCACCCGGATGTACCTGTACACCTGCTTTGCTTCTCATTATAATATC
>SLGA01000110.1 GCA_007123985.1 Balneolaceae bacterium
TATTGCGCAGGTAATTCGCGAGGCGAATCAGGCAAAGGAAGAGGGTACCGAAAAAACAATTCTCTTTAATCTCTGCGGACACGGATTTGTGGACATGGCTGCCTACGACGACTACTTCGCAGGCAAGCTGAATGACCATGAAATCGGGGATGATACAATCGCCGGGAATATTCAGGAGATCGAAGAGTTACAACCACAGAAATAGAAGGACGACCTGACAGCATTCCCGGATCTTTTCCGGGTTTCTGTCAGCCTCAGTTTCCTTTGAGCGCCGAAAGCCGCAATGTCTTACATTTCAGCGAACCAATGTAATTCACCTCTATGATCAAAAATCCTCTGATTCGTCTTTTACTCTTAGCTGCTTTCCCGCTTGTTGCAATCACACTGGCCGGCTGTTCAGGTGATACAGAATCCGACCCTGTTCCGGAAGCTGTAATACCACATGATATTGACACCATACCATTCACAGTACTGCGCCAATGGAGGCCAAATGATAATCCAGCTGCGCTGGGGCTCGAAGTGCTGATCGATGAGGATGATGCAATCTATGAGAATATTATTCAAATGGTTCGTGAACTCGGGAGCAACGCTCAGATTTCTTTCATCAGGGTTTTCCAGGATGAAGCGGCATGGCGGGAGTCGCGCACATCAAACTTCAGTGAAATTTATGATCGGGGTTACCTGGCATTTTACATCAAAAACCGAACCGGCTCGGGTGCATACAGCGGCCTGCACGAAATCCGGTGGTTTCAGCAAGAGGGACAGCTTGAAGAGCTAAACGGCACAACAATTACCTTTGTAAATTAAAACAGAGGTACATCTGTCTCGTTTTACGGGTTTAGGAATCGTCAGCTGCACGATTTCTGTTTATATTTACTGCATACAACATCATTGAACTTAACAGCGATTCAATTACATGGATCTCCCAAAATCATTTGCCAAAGATCTGCTGCTTGCCCACGAGAATGCATTTATGTGTCCGCCGCCGGATATGGTCGTAAAGTTTTTCAACGATCTACTGGGCCTGCTTTTTCCGGAGTTTGCTGTAATCCGGTGTACATCAGAAAAGGAGATCTCTATGCGGCTTGAACGGCTGCAGACAGTTTTCAGAAATATTCTAAATCAAAATAAAGAGTGTCTGAGAAGTGCTGAAGCCGGAATCGAAAACAAACTGTTTTTTGAACTGCCCGGAATTCGGGAAGCTCTCCTGCTCGATATTGAGGCGATGTACCTGGGTGATCCCGCTGCAAAAAGTACTGCAGAGGTGATTCGCACCTATCCCGGATTTTATGCCATTGCTGCCCATCGGATTGCCCATTATCTGGAGACGCTCGGGATCAAATTAATACCACGCATTATTTCGGAGCATGCTCACAGGCAGACAGGAATCGACATTCATCCCGGCGCTAAAATCGGCACCTATTTCTGTATCGATCACGGTACAGGGATCGTCATCGGTGAGACAACCGTAATTGGATCGCATGTAAAAATATACCAGGGAGTAACGCTTGGAGGCCTTAGTGTGCGGAAAGAAGATGCCAAGGTGAAACGCCACCCCACCATTGAAGACAATGTTGTGCTCTACTCAGGCGCCACTATTTTGGGAGGTGAAACAGTGATAGGGAAAGGGAGCATCATCGGGGGTAATGTATGGCTAACGAGAAGTGTGCCGGCGGGTTCCAAAATCTATTACAAAGCGAAAATGACCAATAGTGCCGGTGATTCAGATACGATAACCGTAAAATGATTCATCTTAATCAGGCTTCAGCACTTTCAAAAAAGCATATTACAATTCAAATCAATCACAACTATGAAACTTGAAGAGTTGATTGGAAACACACCCCTTGTTGAATTGGAAAAAATACCCGTAAATGAGGGCGTAAAAATCTACTGTAAACTGGAAGGTCAAAATCCCGGCGGCAGTGTGAAAGATCGCGCCGCATTGGGTATGATTTCCGGAGCCCTCGAACGGGGCGATATAAAACCGGGTGACATACTTGTGGAGGCAACCAGCGGCAACACGGGAATCGCACTTGCCATGATTGCCGCTATGAAAGGGCTGAGTATGGTTCTTCTGATGCCGGAAAATTCCACTGAAGAGAGAATTAAATCGATGAGGGCATTTGGTGCCGAAGTAATTCTTACACCTGCAGAAAAAACCATCGAATATTCCCGCGAACTTGCCCAAAAGATGGCAGATGAAAATGGCTATTTTCAACTGAATCAGTTCGCTAATCCCGATAACTACCGTTACCACGAAAAAACTACCGGCCCCGAGATATGGCGGGATACTGCAGGCAGAATCACCCATTTTGTATCTGCGATGGGAACAACCGGAACCATTATGGGCGTATCGCGCTATCTGAAATCCCAAAATCCCGATGTGCAGATTGTGGGAACACAGCCTACGGAAGGTTCCTCTATTCCGGGAATTCGACGGTGGTCGGCCGAATTTTTACCGGAAATTTTTGACCCCAACAGAGTAGACAGAACGGTTGATGTAAGCCAGACTGAAGCTGCTGAAATGGCTCGGCGCATGGCAAGGGAGGAAGGAATATTTGCCGGTATGAGCAGTGGTGGTGCGCTTGCGGCAGCACTGAAAGTGGCCGATGAGCTTGATGAAGGCATCATCGTTTGCATAACCTGCGATCGCGGCGACCGATATCTGAGTTCAGATCTTTTTGAGGGATAAAAATATCTGATCTCTGCTGGAAATTATTCGTAACGGAGCGATTCTACAGGGTCAACCCGGGATGCTTTTATGGCGGGAAAAATGCCGGCTATCAAACCGATCAAAACCAATACCGTGATGGTAACAAAAACGGCGATGACTGAAATTTCAGGTTTCCCCAGAAATTCGCCCGGTCCTTCGGTCATATTTAATGCCAGCACACCCTGTACAATCGCGGTTGAAATTGCTAGCCCAATAAATCCACCAAGAAGAGAGATAAAGAGCGATTCGAACATAAACTGAGTAATGATGTGAACTTTGCGGGCACCAACGGCCAGTTTAAGCCCAATCTCACGGGTGCGTTCTTTCACAATTACAAACATGATGTTTGCCACTCCAACACCGGCAATCATTAGTGTGAAGAAACCTACGGTGAAGAGGAATATTTCGAGGCCGGTATTAACGGTTCTGTTCATTTTTTCCTGTTCGATAAAATCCCACATTGGGAGTGCCTGTTCATCAGCCGGATTAAAACCATATTTCGATGCCATCAGTGAACGGATGCCATCAATAATTTGGGGCTGCAGGGAGGGGTCGGCAGGGCGGATCAAAATAGAACCAATGTTGCGGTGCCCGTATATATTTCGGAAGGTGGTATAAGGGATAATGGCCCGCCTGGAATCGGGCCCAAAATTCATTGAGGTTTGCA
>SLGA01000238.1 GCA_007123985.1 Balneolaceae bacterium
AGCCGCTGGAGAAATCATGGAAGCATGAATAATTGGAACAACTGGGTTCAAAGAATGCACAATTATGCCACTGACAGACCCGGATATTTACGGCAACATATAAAAGACCACTGGCCAGTGGGTGAAGAAAAGCAGGTAACAGTTGAAGTATCGAATTCCGATCGCGGTTACGTACGGATTAACAGATTGGATCTGATACCATCAATACCCGGAATTTCAAAGGATGTTTATCCATGGACAGGCACCTACTTCAGTGATGTCCCAATTACTCTTACTGTTCAGGAGTATTCCGGATTTCAATTTTCTTATTGGGAAGTTGGTGATGAACAACTGTATGATAAAGAAATAAGTTTATATCCAGGAGAGTTCAGTATTGTTAGAGCTGTTTTTGAAGAGCAGCAAATATTTCAAATAGATCCATTTTCAATATCAGACAACTATTACCTGTTTGCCGGGTGGGATTCCGATCAGCCCGCCGGTACGTATCCCGGGTCGATGGCATTTGTTTATATGGATGAACCGGATCCCGGGCTTGATGCAGCCATTTCAGGCGTTGCATCCGGATCGTACGATTTTAGTTCCAGAACCCGAATCAACGGACTTGGTGACGACGGGTTTTCTTTCATCAATACCACCAATCCGGAGGGGAATCCCGGCTATCCCGGTACCCGCTTGGGCGGTGCAGTTTTAGTGCTCGATACGCGCAACATACCCGGTGCCGAAGTAGCATGGGAGGCTGGAACCGTTACACCCAACTCACGAATTTACAATCTGAGATTACAATATCGGGTGGGAAGTGAAGGAGTATTTCGTGATGTGACAGACATTGATGGCAACCCTGTTGAATATCAGAGAAATGAAGAGGAGGGACATAGTGAATTTATCGGTCCGGTTGCGCTGCCCGAAGATGCCATTGGCCAGCCCAGGGTTGAGCTTTTATGGCGCTACTACTACACCGGTGTGCAGCTCGAGCCGGAGAGCAATCAGCGATCGGAGCTCAATATTTCCACCATACATATAGCGGCCGTTTCGGAAACCATGCAACCGGAGGCACACATATTGCGCGATGGTGCGTACGAGTTTACATCATGGTCGGAAGATGCTGAAGCAGGAACCGCTCCGCCATCCATGGCATTTGCCTATATGAATCTTGCCGAACCGGGACTGGAGGCCTCTATTCTTGGGTTCACCTCCGGCGAATTTAATCTCGATTCCCGCACACGAGTGAACGGTCTTGGTAATGCCGGTTTTTCATTTATCAATACGGCCAATCTTGAAGGCAACCCCGGCTATCCCGGGCGGCGGTTGGGTGGTGCTGTTCTGGCACTGAATACGGAAGGCCAGGGTTCTGTTGAAGTGGCTTGGACAGCGGGCACCATACTTGCCAATTCACGAATTTACAATCTGCGCCTGCAGTACCGCACCTCGGTGGATGAGCCATTCAGAGATGTAATTGATCGCGACGGTAACCCGGTGGAATACAACCGCAATGTGTTCGACGGGCACTCACTCAATATTGAACCCGTACTATTACCGGGGGATGCGGATGATCAGACCTACGTGCAGCTTTTCTGGCGCTACTACTATACCGGAGAGAGAGAGGATGAAGATAGCGGACAGCGTTCGCAGCTCAATATCTCGGAGATACGGGTTTCATCGCAGCCGCTTCTTGGCGGGGAGCCGGGTACACCGCAGGAATTTCAACTATATCAGAACTACCCCAATCCCTTTTATCCGCAAACCACCATTCGTTACGACCTGCCATCTCCACAGCATGTGCGAATGGATCTCTACACCATAACCGGCCGCCATGTGGCCATACTTGAAAACCGGCAGCTGCAGGAGGGTCGACATAGTGTAACTGTGGATGCGGGCTCTCTGGCAAGCGGGATCTACATCTTTCGGCTGGTAACCGATGATTACTTGGAAACCGGCAAAATGAGCGTGATTAAGTAGGTATGCAAAGGCAGGCATACAACACTTTACTACACGCATATTTTATAAACTTATGTTGAACTTTATACCTCATATAAGCCAAAGAAGTGAAGAGAAGCAAATGTTGACGTATGTATTAAGAAAGAGTATGTTCATCAATATTGTGTTATAGGGCTGACAATTTTCAAGACAAAATTGAGATTAAATAACAAAATAGCATTAATAACGGGTGCCGCACGCGGGATTGGACAAGCCACTGCAGAGCTATTTCATAAGGAAGGGGCGCAAGTAATTGTTTCGGACATAAAGGATAAAAAAGGAAAAGCTATTGCCAGGAAATTGGGCTCGAACGCTGAATACCTGCATCTAGATGTTGGAAAAGAAAGCGAGTGGATACGTACAACTGAATATATATTCGCTACTTACGGAAGGATTGATATATTAGTAAATAATGCAGGAATCACAGGAATTTTAGAGTCGACGGGACCTTGGGATGCTGAAAATTCTGATTTAAAAACCTGGGAAGAAGTTCACAGAGTTAATTCAACGGGCGTAATGCTTGGCTGTAAGTATGCAATCAGACTAATGAAAGAACTAGGCGGAAGCATTGTAAATCTATCTTCAAGAAGTGGAGTTGTAGGAATACCAGGTGCAGTTGCTTATGCATCAAGTAAAGCAGCAGTAAGAAACCATACCAAAAGTGTTGCGCTTTATTGTGCAGAAAACGGATATAAAATCAGGTGCAATAGTGTTCATCCAGCGGCGATAATGACACCAATGTGGGACGCAATGCTTGGAGAAGGAGAACAACGACAAAAGTTTATTGAAGATGTTGAACACGGCATCCCAATGGGGCACTTTGGAGAACCATCCGACGTAGCTTATGGGATTTTGTACTTAGCTGCTGACGAGAGCAAATATGTGACAGGTATTGAATTGAATATAGATGGTGGAATATTAGCAGGAAGTGAAGCGAAACCAAGAAAAGTTTAGATAATCGTTATGTGTAGAGCAATTCTTATGTATGTGTAAGAAGTTGCTGCCCGAGACTATATTTATCACGTACGCTGTATAGCTGCCGGATCGTTACATATAGTTCGGAATTCTTAGTCATATTTATTACTCGATGAATATTTTAGAAAAATTCCTACAGGATAGTCGTATTGAAGAATCCCACCGCTCAAAAATTCAGCAGGTTTTCAAAAAAACAAATCTTGATAAAGAGTCACATTTCATAGAACAAGGCCAGATTAACTCCAAGATTGGATTGGTGGAATCGGGCATCCTGATGTATATACAAACTGACGAAAACGGAAAATTTTGGGTTTGTGATTTTGCAGTAGAAGGAGAGTGGGTAACACAATATCAGAGTGTCAGTCAGCAAATACCATCTCCATTGTCCATTATAACATTGGAGCCATCAATCATTCATGTTGTAATGTATCAGGAAATGTCAAAACTAAATGAAGAAATTTCTGGCTTTGAAAGCCTTACACGCAGTATTGTAGAAAAAGAATTTTTCGATATGATTGAACGCTCTCATAGTTTACAGTCTTTAAATGCACGTGAACGCTATGAACATATTTTAGAAAACCAACCCTATCTGTTACAACGCGTGCCCCAATATTACCTTGCAAGCTATCTTGGTATTGCACCTCAATCCCTAAGCAGGCTGCGAAACTCTCAATAGCGTTAGCTGAATCCTACCTAACGTGAGTTCGATATAAAATCATTGAATTTGGAAACATTAGAAGTCCCCTCCTTTCCAAGAAGGGCTCATTTTTTGCACACGTTAGCGAATTTAGGGGTGGTTGATTTAGGCTATTAAACTAATTTCACGATTATAAATTCATTTTAAGATCTGAAACCACCCCCGACCCCTCCTTACAAAGGAGGGGAGACACTTTCTCCAAATTCTTATCTCGAACTCACGTTACCTATTATTTCTTAACAAATGTGAATGATCACAGTCCGGTAAAATCAGAACTTTATTCTGTAATCTTAACCAAACAGGATTCATTATGAAGACCCGGATTTATTCAGTATTGCTACTTATTTTTATCATCTCAATATCTGCATCACTAAATGCTCAGGATGCAGAATCATGGAAGACCGAAAAAGGATTTGCACTGGTCTTTGGACTTTCACAACCGATCGCTCTTAATGGTTTTAATGCTGAAATAAACTATATCCACAATCGGTATATTTTTGGATATTCACATGGAGTTTCACTTGATTTTGGAACGGACCTGGTGCCCGATTACCTCGAAGACCAAGGTGTGATAGCACATATGCCATTTTCTGCTGGCTTTGGGATTGGCTACCGTTTGTATGAGTGGCTAAACCTTCGGATTGAGCCAAAATGGCATCGTTTTGATTTTTACTACATCGATGAAGCACAAATTTCTGACAATCGAATTACATCAGACGCCAACAACATCTCCATTGGAATAGGATTATATGGATTATTCAAGCCCTTCAGTAACTTGGATAACGCATTACAAGGTATAACTATAGCACCAAGCCTTCGTTTTTGGCCTACCATCATCAGCGACTTTGAAGGCCGCGCATATTCCTATCAAAATAAGTTCACAGACCAAACTGAAGAAATTAAAACTCCACACACAGGAATTAATTTTACGCCATTTATTTTAAATATAAGTGTTGGTTATAGCTTCAGGATGAGAAATTGAGGGAACATTTGTTTTTCATTTCAGGTGCAGTAGCAACAAGTTATCTGCATGCATATTTCTACGAAATAGCTCTTCTGAAAATATTCAGGTTTTTAAAGGCATGCACCATTCGTGAGCCGTACCAACTGAACCATTCACCATTAATCAGGATTATGTTTGACCCTGGGCAAGCGTTACTCACTTCTTTAATGTGCTTTTCTTTGAACGGGAAAGGTTCACTGCTCAGTAAGATGAGTTCCGGTTTTTTGAGGGAAAGGTCATACAGCGTGGTTTTTGGATACCGGATTTCATCAGCAAATACATTTTCAAGCTTCCAATGGTTTAAAACTGAATGTATGTAGGTATCATGGCCCACGCTCATCCAGGGGTCGCGCCAGATGAGATAAGCGGTGCTTAACGGTAATTCATCCGGTACCTGTTTCATCACTCCCTGAATGTTACTGATCAGATCTTTGGCTATCTCCTGTACACCACATGTCCACCCGATATCGTGTATGGTAAAGAGCGCCTCTTCAATCGTGCTTATTTCAGTAACCATCACCCGAATATTCTTCTCCAGCTCTTCCACATCCTCCTGCCGGTTTTCCTCTTTATTTGCAAGTATCAGGTCGGGTTTCAGGGCTTTAATGGAATCAATTTTTGGATTTTTCGTACCGCCAATAATCGGTACGTTCTCTACGGCATCCTTTGGATGAATACAAAAACGTGTTCTTCCCACAACCCGGTGGCCAAGACCCAAGTCGAAAAGAAGTTCAGTAAGAGATGGCACAAGGCTAACAATCCTGTTTGGTGAATTCATAAGCGGTTCATTCGAGATTCCCGGATCCTATTAAATCATGCTAAAAAATAGTGATTCGCTTTCGTACGAACTAAACTTGATTTACTTTAATGGAAAGCAGATCAAACGATAAAAGTTTCTGTTCGTCTAAGTTCAGAAAGAGCACGGATACAAAATCAGAAACTGATCGGGCTGAATGATAATAACTTTTGCTACATGTAAATGGCACATCAAAAAGCGTTTATTCTATTTACCATTTCTGTACTATTCTTGCTGTTTATGGTTTCTTGTGAACCAACTGAAGAAACATCCGGATCAGGCAGTGCAACATCTATAACCGCAGCCGAAGCTCAGGTGCGAGACCTGACAGATGCTTTCACAGTTTCATCGGAGGTGATAGCCTATAAGCGCTCCTATGTAGCCTCGCGACTGTCCGGTCTTGTGGAGCAGGTAAACGTTGAGGAAGGGGAGGCTGTACAGGCCGGCGATGTAATGGCCAGCCTGGATGTAAGGCAGCAAAGAGCAGACCTTAGAAGAGCGGAAGCTGCACTCCGGGAATCGAGAGATATATTTGAGCGAACACAGACTCTGTTTGAATCAGAAGCGGCTACGCGCGCAGAACTTCTTACTGCTGAACGAAATTTTGAACAGGCAGAAATTGATGTTGAAAGACTACAGCTCACTATTGAGTTTGGCACTGTGCGCTCACCAATAGATGGCGTGGTTACAGCCCGCCTGATTGAACCGGGAAATAACGTATCTGTAAATGAGCGCATGTTTACCGTAACCGATATGAACCTTCTGGTTGTAAGGCCCGGCATATCAGAGATGAATCTGGCCGGGCTTGAAGAAGGGCAAAATGTAGATATACATCTTGATGTGTACCCCGATCGAACATTCAGTGGAACCATAAGAAGGATATTTCCAAGTGTTGACGCAGCGTCGAGATTGTTTACGGTTGAAGTAGAGCTGCTGCAGGGAGAGGATAAACCGGTTGTTCGGCCGGGGTATCTGGCACGTGTTCGGTTTGCAGCCGATGAACGGCGAGAGGTGATATCGGTTCCTTCAGAGGCTGTTGCCGAACGGAATGGAGATGCGGTTCTTTTTGTGCTCAATGAGGATGAAGATTCCGTAATTCTGACTCCCGTGGAAATCGGGGTGCAGCGCGATGGCTATGCTGAAATACGGAAGGGAATTGAAGCGGGTACAAAAGTGGCAGCTGCCAACCTTGATGCACTGGATGACGGTACGGAAGTGCGCGTTGTTGGAACATTCCGCCGGCACGGATTCAGAAATTGAGGAGTCAAATGGAATCGCAAGAGAGTAGCAGTCAGGCATCTTCAGAAAACAGACAGCGGGGAATTTCATCCTGGTCGATCCGGCGGCCCATCAGTACGATAGCTATTACATCGGTTGTGCTTGTTCTGGGGATTCTTTTTTCCGGCAGGCTGGCGGTAGATTTAATGCCTATGATCGACTATCCGCATATAAGGGTGGTTGTAAACTATCCCGGTGTAACACCCGAAATTATTGAAGAACAGGTAACACGGCCGCTTGAAAGAAACCTATCGGCTACTGAAAATCTGAGGGAAATTCATGGACGAGCTTCCGAGGGCCGAAGCTATATCGAAATGTATTTCGATTTTGAAACCGATATCGATATCGCTCTGCAGGATGCTGCACGCCAGCTTGAAAGGGCGCGGACTGAACTTCCTGCCGGCATCGATCCGCCGCGACTGATGAAGATGGATCCCTCACAAAATCCGGTATTCGAGCTTGCCATTTCATCACCGGTCCGTTCGCCAATTGAAGTGCGCGAATGGGTGGATCAGCGCTTATTGCCGCAGTTATCATCCATTCCGGGTGTTGGCACGATTGATCTTGGCGGTGGCAGGGAGCGCGAAATTGAAGTTCTTGCAGACCCGGAACGTCTGCAATCTTACAATCTCAGTATCAGCCAGATAGCAGCAATACTTACAGGAAGAAATATCGATCAGTCGATCGGTAACATCACCTCATACGAATACGATATAATGGCGCGTACCGAAACCCGTTATCGGTCGGGAGCCGATGTGGCAAACACGCTGATTCCTGTTCCGCTTACTGATCGCTCAGTACGCCTTTCAGATATTGCAACCGTGGCCGACAGCCACCGCGAGCAGCGTCTTTTTGCCTATCTGGGAGGAAACGAATCGGTACAGGTTTCCATCATGAAACAGCCGCAGGCCAACACGGTTTCGGTTATCGAAAACATACAATCCAGGCTGAATGAGTTGCGAGGGTCGGGATATATAACGGCCGATTACCAGATTGAGGTAATCCGGGACGACTCCTTTTTTATCAATTCATCAATCCAATCCGTAACCATGGCGGCTATTCTTGGTGGTTTGCTGGCTATGGTTGTGATACTGATGTTTCTTGGCAGCATCAGGCGATCACTAATTATCGCACTCATGATACCAGTTGCTATTATTGCAACTTTTGTACTGATGAATGCCGGTGGATTAACACTAAACATCATGAGCCTTGGTGGCCTGGCGCTGGGTGTGGGCCTTCTGATTGATAACGCCATTGTGATGATTGAGAATATTTATCGTCATCAGAATGAGTTGGGAAAACATCCTGTTGAAGCGGCTCATGAAGGCTCACGGGAAGTTCTTTCGGCAGTAGTTGCAGGCACTATGACAAATCTGGCAGCAGTGTTGCCGTTTTTGTTGATTACGGGCCTTGCCGCCTTGCTGTTCAGAGAACTGATATTCACCATTGCTTTTGCCATTGTTGCGTCTTTACTGGCCGCCATTACACTTGTGCCCGCACTCATGGCCATGTTTAAAACGGGTTCGGCCGGCAGGGGATTATCCGGCACCTATGCAGTACGGAAATTTAACTCAGGCTTTGAACGAGTGCGTGACGGCTACTCATCACTGCTTTTGAAAACATTGAAAAGTAAGTGGCTGCTCATCATTTCTGCATTGCTTTTACTTGCGGGCAGTATTTGGATGATACGTGGATTGGGCACGGAGTTTTTACCCTCAGTAGATGACGGGCGCATTACATTTCGGTTTACTCTGCCATCAGGCACATCGATTGAACCAACCAACGAAGTTGCCGAAATGCTTCGGGAGGCCATTGAGGAAATGCCGCACGTGGGGACACATTATATGACCGTTGGCGGGTATTTCAGGGGTGGACAGATATCGGTGCGTGGGGGTATGATAGACGGTGTTGTGCAGCTTGTTCCACATTCAGAGCGGAGTGGTTATGAGGCCGAGCAATGGGTAACAGAATTCAACAGGAAAGTGCGTGATATGGGCCTCCCGTTCGTACAAAGCCGCGTTCGCGGACCGCGCATTGAAGGCCTGCAGACAACACTTGTAGATGCTGATATTGCTGTTGGAATTGTAGGCCAGGATCTGGATCAGCTCGAAGATCTGGCAAGAGATGCACTTCGAAGGCTGGAGGGAACCGTTGGTATTGGCAATATACAGATAGGCCGGGATGAGCGCGTGCCGCAAATGCTCATCAAAGTGGATGAAGAGCGAGCAAGACAATTGCAGATAAATTCGGATGAAGTAGCCACATTTTTACATAGTGCGGTTGAGGGGTTAGTGCCCACCCAATTTGTAGAGGGAGGGTTTGAGTATAACATCAGAGTACGCTACTCACGGGATGTAACTGGAACAGTGGAGGGACTGAGGCAAATTCCAATGGCAAATGCTGCAGGCAATTCGGTACCGCTCGGGAGTCTTGTTTCATTTGAAGAGGCAACAGCTCCGGCGCATATTGAGAGATACAATCAGATACGGGTGGTTTGGGTAAATGTAACAGTAAATCTGAATGAGGCCACTGTTGGAGAAGTGGGCGATCGCGTGCGAGAGGCTATGCAGGGCTTCGAACTGCCTGATGGCTACAGCCTTGTATATGCCGGAGAGCAAGAGGCAATAGAAGAGTCCGGACGTTCGCTGAATCTTGCAATTTTGCTTGCCATCTTTTTTGTGTTTGTGGTGATGGCCGTACAATATGAAAAGCTGTTCAGCCCGCTTGTAATTATTTCTTCACTGCCGTTTGCCTTGATTGGTGTTGCCGGTGCCCTTTGGATTACAGGACTTCCATTAAGCGCATCTGTTTTGCTGGGAGTTATTTTTCTGGTGGGTATTGTGGTGAACAACGCAATTTTACTTGTTGAGTTTGCCGAAAAATATCAGGCAGACGGAAAGTATAACCGATTAGAAGCCATCACAGAAGCCGGCAAGGTGCGGTTCAGGCCTATTATCATGACAACGCTTACAACCATTTTTGGAATGCTTCCTCTGGCAGTTGGCATAGGAGATGGCTCAGAAATTTTACAGCCTTTGGCTGTTACGGTTATTGGCGGATTGATTGCCGGTACGCTGCTTACACTCTTAATACTACCCGGAATGTATATCCTTCTGGCTGATCTTTTTTATCGCAAAAAAAATGAAGAACAACCTGTTCTTTAAGAAAAACTTCTTTCAAATATAATTTGATGCTACTACACCTTTTACCTCTCTCTTTTTGAACCGGATGGTATAGCTTGTACCGTTCTGAGAATTTAAGATAAGATCACCCTCAAGCTGTTGAACAAATGTATCAATAAGTGAGCGTCCCAGCGAATCCGAAGAGACCTCAGCTTCGTTGAATCCAGGGCCGTCATCAGCAATAAAAAGTTCTATGTACTTCACAGTTTGATGAAGTTTTATACTGATTTTGCCTTGGCTTTTATTATGAAAAGCGTGTTTAAGTGAGTTTGTAAGAATCTCATTTACCAAAAGTCCCACCGGCAGTGCCTGGTTAATATTAATGCTCATCTCTTCCAGTTCTAGTGTAAGTGAAATATTTGTGCTATCTGTACTGCTAAATGTTTCAAGTATTCCCTCAGCCTGTTTCGTAATGTTCTCATTCAGTGAAATTTTTGAAAAACTGGTAGATTTATACAGCTGCTCATGAATTAGTGCGATAGATTTAATTCTGTTGATACTACTATTAATCATATCAGCACTTTCACTGTCTTTCAAATTGTAGGTTTGAAGCTGCAGAAGTCCCGATATCACCGCAAGGTTGTTTTTTACTCGGTGATGTATTTCTGATAAAAGCACATTTTTTTCATTTAATGCTTCTTTAATCTGCTCTTCTGTTTTTACCCTGTTTGTGATATCCCGCCAGACAACATATCCAATATCTTCTCCATCCAAATCTCTGATATTGGTAACAACAATCTCAACAGGAATCAACTCCATATCTTTTTTTTGATGATACCACTCAAACTTAATGCTTTTCTTGTGGTTTAGTTTTTTCAGATTTTCTACATGAGCCTGTTTTGAGAGTTTACCATTTGGTTGAACTTTTGGCGAGATGGCTGTAGGAGATTTGCCAATTAAATCTTCTTTTTTTGTGTAACCCAGCATGGTGTAAGCAGCCTTATTGCAATCAATAATCTTGTTATTTTTTACAAGTAAATTTGCATCTGCTGATCTGGTAAACAGATCCTTATACCGTTTTTCTGACGCAATAAGTGCAAGCTCAGCCTTCATCTGTTTGGTGATGTCCACATGAGTTCCTGCCATACGGACTGGTCTTCCCTGTTCATCACGGTTGTAGATTTTGCCGCGGTCAAGAATCCAGACCCAGTGCCCACGCTTATGCTTCATGCGAAAGCGCGATTCAAAAAAAGTATCTTCACTGTTCAGTAATTTCTCTATTTTCGCATATACACGTTTATAGTCATCGGGATGGGTCAGGTTTTCCCATGTATGAACTGTATGTGGTTCAAGTTCAGCCAGCGTATAACCAAGCATTTTTGCCCATTGCTCGTTATATATTACCTCACCGGATTTGATATTCCAGTCCCATGTGCCTGCCTGAGTGCCTTCAAGTGCATAGTTTAATCGTTCTTTGGTATCCTGCAGGTCTCTCTGGTAGATTACTTCAGATGTTATATTTCTGCCAACCCCAAGCACACCGCTAACCGTGCCGTTGCTCTGTTTTAAAGCTGTGAGTTTTGTTTGATAGTGGGTATTTGTTCCATTTTCAGAAACGGTCCAGTTGTAGGTGGCTGTTTTTCCGCACAATGCTTTTTCAAACGCATTCTTGTGTTCTTCTCCCGCTTCTTTACCCAGCACTTCAGAAGCTGTCTTACCGATTAGGAGATTGCGTGTTTTTATATCTGAAGCCCAGTTCCCGTAAAGAGCGGTATAACGTCCTTTTTTATCCAGTGTAAAAACAATGTCATCAAACGATGAAACTACAGCCCTGAATTTAGATTCGTTGCTTTTAAGGGCGTGCTCAAGTGTAACTTCTTCGGTAACATCCTTTACGGAACCGATGATTTTAACAACCTTCTTTTCATCATTCAGAATGGCATGGCTTTTTGTGCGTATCCACTTTTGATTGCCTTTTACATCCTGAAACCGGAGGGTGAGATCATAGTCTTTCCCTGTTTTAAGGCACTCTTTAAATGAATCCTCAACCAGGTTTCGGTCATCCGGATGGTAGCACTGCAGGCTGTTTTTTATGTGATTTTTTTCCGTAGAGGGGTCAAAACCATGTAGATTGTAGAGTTCATCACTCCAGAAAATATGGTTTGATGTTACATCATATTCCCAGCCACCTGTTTTTGAAAGACTCTCAATATCATTTAAAATTCGTTCCCGCCGGTTCATTTCCTTCTCGCGGGACTTTTCTGCCGTTATATCCTGTTTAACGGCTATGTAATTGGTGATAATTTTTTTGTTGTTGAATACAGGGCTTATCGTTGCTTTTTCCCAGTATAAATCACCGTTTTTCTTTTTGTTTAGCAGATTTCCGTTCCATGTTTTGCCGGATGTTATAGTATCCCAAAGATCTTTATAAAATTCATCAGATTGGTGTCCGGACTTTAAAATACTCGGATTTTGGTTCTTTGCCTCTTCAAGTGAATAAC
>SLGA01000183.1 GCA_007123985.1 Balneolaceae bacterium
AATTAAAGCCACCCATTGTACCCGAGACCGCATGCCCCGCATTATCTCTTACAGAAAAAAGATAATCAGCTTGAATAGGTATCTGATCGAGAAAATCTGCAGATGCACGTACCCTTACGGAATCATCCCTGCTGTGATTTTGCAACCCTTCTACAGAAACATTCATATTATAAAATGAAATCTCACCTTCCCGTCCATGTTGGGGATAAGTTTCGATATATCGCACACTGCCCGCTTCCCATCTGATCGTATCCACCGAAACTACAAAGGGTAGGTCAATTAACTGCTGTTGCGGCAGCAACCGGTGGTCACGCTCTTCCCGGGGGTATGTTTTATCTCTGTTGATAAGTATGTCCAGGTTCTCAATTATTATTGAGCTGAGAAGCAGCTCATCATCCTGAAGCCATTTATTTATATCAAAACCGGTGGCTTTTACCGGACCTGCAGTAAAATTGTATTGATCGGATTGCACTCCCGCTTCTTCGGCAATTTGCGAAGCAGACTTTTTGGGGATTAATTCTGATTTTGAAAAAGAGATCGATCTGTTTTTTGAATCAGTATTAAAGGAGTAGATAAACAGATGATATAGATTATCTTTGGTAACAAAAGAGAGTGTATCCGTGCTGAACGTAAAATCTTCGAAATAGGAATGAATGGGCTTATCTGGCCCTGAAAAAGCAATATTCTCCACTGATGCCGAAAGATCATTTATTCTGAAGGCAGGAGTTTCAGCATCTCTTTCCCGAAAGTAAGCGATGGTACTGTTTCGTAGTGCAACCTCCGAGACGAACATGGGAATTACAAATGGATCATCATTACTGTCGGTTTCATTAATTTCGGGAAAAGGAACAAGTTCAACATTCAGGCTATCAATTGTAAACGTTCCAAGTACCCACTCTCTTCGTAAAACCAGCCGCAGCAAATTTACACCCATTACCGATGCTTCACCCAATTCAAACATTCGAATGGAATCGGTTCTTCTGGAAGGTTCAATTTCCGCGAAGGGTGTGGTGTGAGCAATTTTAACGTTACGAAGAGTAATTGCGGCCGGACGCACGGAAAAGCTGAAATCTTCAATCTCAATTTCTGCATGTGGAGCAAGTTGCTCGTTTACCTGGCTGATGAGAAGGTTTTTAGCCAGATCTTCGGCGTTTCTTACAAGGTAAATACCAATAATGGTTGTAAACACCAAGAAGCCAATCATCAGATAGATGATTAGTTTAATTTTTGATGAAGACTTTTTTCTACCGGAGTTTTTATTATCGGTCATTCATATGCTTTATGCGGTTGCTGTACAGTCTTTATGATACAAAAAGTAGTTTACTCTTTATTGGTTGGCATAACGCAGGCAGCAGTTATTTTCTGATAATACATTAACAGAAGTTGATGGTATCAGAATAAAAAAGCCGAAGAAGAGTATCTCCTTCGGCTTGTGAATAATCAATTAACATCCGGAATTAATTCTGCTGTGGAACCGGTGCATCCCAGTGTGGCATGTCGGCGGTTCGGTCGCCTGTCATCAGGTAAGTGTCGAACCATTCGAGCATGCGATAGTTGTAGTCCAGTTTAGCGGCTGCGCGGCTGTTGCCGTGTCCCTCGCCGGGATACCACACCAGCCTTGCCGGAACATCAGGGCGCCGTACTTTCAGATGGCGGTACAGTTCGAGAGATTGTGCGGGATGAACACGGGTATCTTGAGCACCATGCATAATCAGGATGGGGGTTTGAGCGCGGTTTACCCAGTAGATCGGGCTGCGTTGCAGGTATTCCATCCATTTTCTGTCGGATTCCCACATCCGCTCACGCGAGTGAACCAGGTAGAGCTCTTCGGGAATATCACTTGTTCCCCACTTTGAAAGGTTGTTGCTGATACCAACAAACATCACGGCAGCTGCAAAACGGTCGGAGTAGTAGGTGCTCATCCAGGCTGAAGCGTACCCGCCGTAAGAGCCGCCGGTTACGCCAATTCTATCGGGATCGGCAATTCCCTGTTCAATCAGATAATCCACACCATCTACTATATCATCGAACTCTTTCCCGGCTAAATCGGCCTGGCTGCTGAAAATAAACTCAATTCCCCTGCCTGTACTGCCGCGGTAATTCGGGTAAAATACGGCATAACCTTTGGCAGCTGCCATTTGGCCGGGTATGCTGTATGCAGTGAGCCACCCGTTACTGTAATGGGCTTCGGGACCACCGTGTACCACAGTTATCAAGGGAACGGCCGTTCCCTCTTCGTAACCAACCGGGTAGATCAGCATTCCGTCTATCGTGAATTCATTGTCGCGGGTTTCGTACGATACTACTACCTGGCGGCCCAATTCAACATTGTTAAGCCATGCATTATGATATGTTTTGCGTTCGGGTGATGAACTGCCGGCCGCGAGATGAAATACCTCTGATGGGTGCTCCGGCGAGCTTGCAACAAAGACAATATCACCATCTTCAGCCACGCTGAAAGAGCTTATTCCATGCGAATCTGCACGAAACTGTATGTTCTTATTTGAGCCGTTCATTTCGATGGTTCCCAGTACGGATGCAGTACTCTCACTTGCGAGAAACTGCAGCTCGTAATTACCTGTCCATTGGATTTGTTCATATTTGCCTTCAAAACCTTCGTCAATAATTTGCGGAACACCACCACGCGCTGAAACAATCAAAATGCGACCGTCAATCGGATCGTTGATGTTGGCACCGGCGCGTAATGCAAGCCGCTGGCCATCGGGGCTCCAGGCTATCTGGCCGAGTTTCCCACGATTGTTAATCTCAGCGGAGATTTCCCGGGTTCTGTAATCAACAATAAATACCTGTTGTGCCATAAACGAATCGTCAACACCCGGGGTTGGAGCAGCAGAAACGGCAAGCTGGCTGCCATCGGGGCTCCACTCAATCATATAGATTGAGCCATCTACCTGAATCTGATGTGGATCATGGTTTTCGCGTGCTACATTGGTGATATACCCTTTTCTGTTAGCCTGGTTCTCTTCAAATACATCTGCCTGGTAGGGAAGTGGTGATGATGAGCGTTCTGCTTCCTCAAAAGCGGTAAATGCAATATGATTTCCATCGCCGTGCCAGGTGTAAGAGAGTATATTTCGTTCATAGCTGAAAATTTTCACTGCTTCTCCGCCATCAAGCGGCACTTCATAAAGAGACCGGGTAGAGTCGCCGGGGCGTTGCGCGAGAAATGAAACTGTTTTTGTACCCGGCCTAAATTGCACGGATGCAACGGAACCACTTGTGTAGTATGCCTTTTTGGTTCCTTGCTCAACATCCAGAATGTAAAGGTGGTTCTGGTTAGGGGCGTTCTCTTTGTAAGGGTCGGCCGGTACGCTCAATGTAAAGGCGATATGCATGCCGTCTTCAGAGATTACAGCCCCGTTAACTGCCTCCATTTCTGCGATATGCGCCGGCGTAATACCCTGCTGAGCAATCGCTGCTGTAATAAATAACAGTGAAATAAAAAGAGCCGAAAACGTGGAACGATACATTGTTTTCAGGTCGTACAGATGTAAATAGCTTCTGTTCATAACTGGTTTGTTTTAATTGATGTTAGTTTGTTTTCATCATTAAATATAAGAAAGTGTGGTTAAGTTCATTCAACGAAAATGGAGCAGAAAACCATCGGAAATTTGTGAGAAAAGACCTTTTTTTAACTTGTAGTATATACCAGGTTTCAAAAGATTCATAATGATTAGTTAATTGTATTTTGTTATTCTACACTTTTCAATGAAACATCACATCCACAGAACTACCGTAAATCAGAAATAATATGAGTTCAAAAACATTCAGCAGACGCGATTTTTTAAAAACAGGAGCACTATCGGGCATAGCAATGGGTGGCGGAGCACTCGGTTTCACTCCCAGAAAATCAGAAATTAAATCAAGTTACGGGGATGCCAAGAACGTAATCTTTTTAGTGGTTGATGGTATGAGCGCCGGCACACTTGCCCTTGCAGATCTTGTGAAGCAGGCTCAATACGGTGAAAAAACAAACTGGATCAAACTTTATGAGTCAGACAGGGAATACCATCGGGGTTTGATGGATATGGCCTCTCTTAACTCAGTGGTTACAGGGTCGGCTTCAGCGGCTTCATCGTGGGGAAGCGGCCATCGGATTAATAACGGTGCCGTTAACTGGGGTCCAAACGGTGAACAGTACAAAACCATTTGCGAAATTTTCAGAGATGCCGGAAAGGCCACGGGTTTGGTAACCACAACACGCCTCACACACGCAACCCCATCCGGCTTTGGAATCAATATGCCTGAACGCGGCATGGAAGACGAGATAGCCGTTCAATACTCTGAGCGGAATTACGATGTATTAATGGGTGGTGGTGACAGACATTTTTCAGCCGACAGAAGATCTGACGGAAATGATGTTTATGGCACGTTTTCTCAGAACGGATATTCGGTTGTTAAAACGAAAGGCGAGCTAAATAATACCTCAAAGGATGGCAAGCTTCTGGGTATTTTCCATGATTCTCACCTCCCCTACACGGTTGACCATAAAACGTTGCCCGATCTACAGCGTGATGTGCCAACACTGGCAGAGATGACCAATGAAGCACTTGACCGGCTGGAAAGAAACCCAAATGGATTTATTCTTCAGATTGAAGGCGGCAGAGTAGATCATGCCGCACATGGAAATTGCCCTTCAGGCCTGGTTTACGATCAGATCGCTTTTGATGATGCCATCAAAACGGTTATGGATTATACGGACGGACGGGATGATACCCTGGTTATTATAACAACGGATCACGGAAATGCAAATCCGGGATTAAGCGGACTTGGAAGCGGTTATGGAGATTCACCCCATATGCTTGCAACACTTCATGAGTATAAACACAGTTTTGAGTGGATGTATGGCGAGCTCGATTTCCACTGGTCTGATAGCGCTGTGGGAAATCACGTTACCGTTAACCGTGTACGTGAGGTTATTGAATATGCCACGAATACCAAAATCACTGAAGATGAAGCGATTATGGCATTTCAGGCATTTAAGGGTGAGTTCAGAGCGCCGTTTCGAAACAGGCAGGGTACGGCTGGTGTGTTATCGGGAATACTGGCAAACTACAATGGTATTTATTTTGTAAGCACCAGCCATACGGCTGATTATGTAGAAATTGCCGCATGGGGGCCGGGTAGCGACCGAATCCCCACGTTTGTACGGAACACAGCCCTGTTCGATCTGATGGTTGATATGGCCGATGTTCGTGATTCTGCCGAATAAATTCGTTCACAATCTTAATAGCCTGAGTTTGATTAAAAACTCTCATCCTTCGTGAAATAGAGTCATTTTATTAAAGCGAATAATAATTCGGGTTGTTGAAAACTGGTAAATGGCCATCTTTCTGATTAGCAGATATAACCAAATGACTTTAACTACCCCCAAAACAAAACACTTCCAAAGGAAGGGAGTATCTCCTGTAGCAATTTAATATCTAATTTATTTCATCTGTTTCTCAAAAACAGAAATGATCAGATAGGTTAAAATGGCACAAATGAGAGATAGCAGATAGGCCCACTCCAATTCAAAGAGATACGTTGCGGAGAGCCATACTGTCATCGCTGTGAAAAGAGTTGCACCTGCGGAAAACATCCCACCAATTTTTGTGAAGAGGCCAAATACCACAATGGTGAATATTCCGGCAGTTCCGAAAGCGGCCGCATCCACCACAAGGTTATACACCCCTTCTGCGTTTGTGGCAATAATCCAGGCGAGCACCCCGAAAACAAGAACAAAAAACCGAGCCCAGCCCACTTTTTTGAACTCCGGCATATCGGGTTTGCTCTTTACAACGATATTGTGTGATACCAGCGATGATGCCACAAGTAGTGCAGAATCAACCGTTGATAAAATTGCCGAAACCAGAGCACCGGCAAAAATAACATATAGCACAGTGGGCATGTAGGTTTGAGCCATAATGGGGATGATCTGCTCGGTATCTTCAAGGCCGGGAACCAGGTGCAACCCTACCAATCCGATGAATGCAGGTATCAAACCAAAACCGAGATACATGGAACCGGCTGCAATCGATGAACGCTGCGCAACTTTTGGAGAGCGTGTAGCAATTACCCGGGCCACCAGCTCTTGTGCTACAACCGACCCGCAAAGCGGAATTACCCAGATGTCTATCCGTTCAAGTAAGGATGTGCCGGGTGGCTGACGAAGCGTAAGCCGATCCGGATCAATGGAGTTCCAGACTCCGGCAATATCAGGTGTGTTGAACAGAACAAGGATAAAAAGCGAGATTAGCCCTACAATAAGTACAACTCCTTGTATCAGGTCGGTATAGGCTACGGCAAGTAAGCCACCTAAAATTGTATATACAATTACAATGGTTGCGGCAATCGCAATTGCAACTTCAAGCTCAAGGGTTGATGATGCGGTTAATACCTGGCCAAAAGCACGAATCTGAGCGGCTGCCCACATCAGGGTAGAGGGCACCATCATAAAAACAGCAATCTTTTCCACTCCCGGGGAATATCGCTGCCGAAAGAGATCAGCCAGTGTGGTAAGCTTTCGTTTCCAGAGAGGAATGGCAAATACAATTCCCATCACAATCAGGCAGAGGCCAAAGCCGAAGGGATCGGCCGAGCCACCGGCCAGGCCGCCCGAGTAAATTGCACCGGACGCTCCGATTACACTCTCTGCGCCAAACCAGGTTGCAAAAATGGTAAATGTGCCGAGCGCATAGCCAAGTTTACGACCGGCAAGCAGGTAATCTTTCTCCGTTTTTATGAAACGGGAAACCCACCAGCCAATTCCAAGCTGAATGGATACATAGATTAAGATTCCGAGTAGCAGCCAGGTCAATTATTTTCGGAAATTTGTGATTAGTTACTAATTCCGAAAATATAGAAAATGGCGATTATTATGAGGGAAAAGTATTTCTATTTATTGAGACGCAGCTTAGCAGATCGCATAATAGTTCATCTGACTCTGGTAATGGTCAGCATGCTAACTGCTTTTTTCAACAGCATTGTTCAAAAACCGTGAGAAACCAACAACATCCTGGTATCCCCGCCGTCTGTCAATTACATTACCTTCCCCATCCATCACAACGGTGAAGGGGTATGCGGTAACTCCCATACGTGCTGCAAAATCGCGTTCACTCATCTCCTCTCCCATAAAGACCAGTTTGTTTTCTGAGTGACCATTTACTTTTACAGGGTAAAAGTTGCGGTCAAGAATGGCGCGGATGGTTGGTGAGGGGTACACTTCTCTGTCCATTGCCCGGCAAAACTGGCAACCCACTTCAAAGATATCAATCATTACCAGGCGGTCACTGGCAGATGCCTGCTGTATGGCATCCTGAAGGGGCATCCACTCCGGAGCATTTTCTATCTCTTTAGGGACAATCTGATCGAACGAGAAGTAGGCAAATATTGCGATAAAAAGAGCGATTGAAAATCCTATAATAGCTTTTCGTTTCATACTTAATCGAGGGTATCATTTTTACATTCAGGGCTGAATATACAAAGAATTATTCATCCCGCATACGGATCCAAAAACGTGAAAAAACCGTAGATCGTGTGTAGGAGGAGTGAGTTGATAATTCAAATTTACGGGCATGCCCTTCATCAAAAAAAGTTCATTTCTCTGCACCAAGGTCTCGTTATCAAAAAGCCGGGGGGTTCGCTGCCAAAAATCAGATCATAGAAAGCATGTTCGGCTTGTATCAGGAATCCATAAGTAAATGAAAGCATCTAAAGGAACTATCAAATGAATAGAACAGGGGTTTATTTTTAGTTTTTCAACTTTTTAAAGAAACCGGGGATTGTTTTTAAACCTTTTAACAATGGTGCAGGAATGAAAATGAGGATTTAATGTTATTCTTATTCACAAGATTCATATAAAAAAATTATGCGACACAAAGAGATACTTTTTTTTTCCATACTGATTTCAGGACTGCTCATTGCATGTGGCGATGAAAATCAAAATCAAAATAGTAACAGCGATGTAGCTGTACCGGCAGTTGAAGCTGTACCGGCTCAGTTTGGAGGTTTGCCGCTCGAAGAGAGATTGAACGGGGTAGTAAGGGCTGCCAATCAGGTAGATATCTATCCCAGAATTAGTGCTCCGATAGAAGAAATTTATGTTCAAAACGGGGATGAAGTTCGCCGAGGCGATGCCCTGCTGAAACTTAGAGATACAGAATATCGCGAACGATTGCGGCAGGCAGAAGCAAGCCTCAGGATTAATGTTGCACAGCGCCGGCAGGCCGAGGCAGCTTTGGGTGAAGTTCAGTCGCAACTGCGCAGAGAGCAAATTTTGGCAGACAGAGATTTGAGCAGTGAAGTAGAAATTGAGCAGCTGGAAGCAAGGCTCGAATCGGCTGAAGCAAGCGTAGAGCTGGCACAAGCGCAGGTAGAACAGGCGCGCTCGAGTGTTGAGGAGCAAAATGATGCACTCGAACAGACGATTATTCGGAGCCCTGTTAACGGAACGGTAGGCCAGCGTAACGCAGATGTTGGTATGCAGGTAAATAACTCTACAATGCTGTTTACAGTTGGCGATTTAAGTCGCTCCAAAATCACCATCAACCTTACAGAAAGAATGCTTAGCTATATCGAACGAGGAAATACTGTCCGCATTTTTTCCGAAAATATACCCGATAGAGTTATAAACGGAGAAATTTCAAGAATCTCACCGTTTCTTGGTGCCGGAAGTTTCAGTACGGAGGCAGAAATAGACGTAGATAATGATGAAGGGTTATTACTGCCCGGCATGTTTGTTACCGTTGATGTTCTCTATGGCGAAAGCGAGCAGGTGACCATTATTCCTTTGAGTGCAATTTTCAGAAATCCACAGTCTGGTGAAACCGGGGTTTTTGTAGCTACAAGTTTTGGGCTTGAAGCCGATCTGCTTGTTGAACTTGAAGAAGGAGATTCCAACCCCGGCCTAAGCAATCCAACTGATGTTGAATTTGTACCCATTGAGATTGTGGCGAGAGGACGTGATGCAGCCGGAGTAGCCGGTGTGCGCAGCGGAGACTGGGTAGTAACGGTTGGCCAGAATCTCATTTTCAGAGATAACAGCACGCAGGTTAGAGTACGTCCGGTTAGCTGGAACAATATTATGGAGATGCAGCGGTTGCAGCCGCAGGATCTTCTCAGAGAAATTATGAATGGCAATGTAGCCGAACGATAGAAGACGCCTTTAACCACTAAATTGAAAATAAAATGGGATTAACCGATACCTCCGTAAAACGCCCCATAGCAACCACAATGGTTTATCTTATTGTGATTGTTCTGGGAATTGTTGGCTTCAGATACCTGCCTGTTGATCTGTTACCACCTATTGAATTTCCAAGATTGTCGATCTCTGTTGATTACCCCAATGTAGGGCCTGAGGAAATTGAAGTAATTATTACCGATCAGATTGAAAATGCAATTGCCGGTGTTGCAAATATTGATGAAATAACATCCCGGTCGGAAGAAGGGCGAAGCAACGTGTCTATAAGTTTTGCCCAGAATACCAACCTTGATGAAGCTGCAAATGATGTGCGGGCTGCATTAGACAGAGTAAGACGCAGTTTGCCGGATGAAGCTGATACACCTCGTGTCCGGAAATTCGATCCAAACGATGCTCCTATTGTAATTCTCGGTGCACAATCAACAAGGGCATTGGATGAATTGACCCGTCTTTTGGAGCGTGATATTTCCAAACGGCTTGAACAGATTCCGGGTGTTGGTTCAATTGATGTTTGGGGTGGCGTTTACAGAGAAATACTGGTAAACCTGAAACGCGACCGGATGATGGCCAGCGGCCTGACCGCAGTGGATGTTCAAAACGCAATTGTTGCTGAAAATAGCACACTTCCCGGCGGTAACGTAAAAGATGGGTTAACACAGCTTTATGTAAGAACACTTGGTGAGTTTACATCAATCGATCAAATTGCAGAGACAATTATCACCAGGGTTGACGGCCGGCCGATCAGGGTTCGCGATATTGCAACAGTTGAGGATGCCTATGCCGAAATAGGGCGGGTTGTTGAGGTGAATGATGTACCGATGATACGAATGGGTATCCGTAAGCAGACCGGTGCAAATACTGTTGAGGTTTCCCGGGGAATAGCCCGCGAAGTTGAACGTATCAATAACGAAAGAGACGATTTAAATCTGCTGATTGTTACCGATCAGAGTGAGTTCATTCAAAACTCGATAGATAATGTTCAGCAGGCCGCAATGTGGGGGGCATTGCTTGCCATTTTTATTCTGTATCTCTTTTTGAGGAACGGCTCTACCACGTTTATCATCTCTCTGGCTATTCCGGTATCCATTATTGCTACGTTCGGGCTGCTCTATTTTACCGGCCTTACTCTCAATCAAATGAGTTTTGGTGGGCTCGCACTTGGTGTAGGTCTAATTGTTGACAATGCGATTGTGGTGCTTGAAAACATTGTGCGTCAGCGCAGTAATGGCAAATCCCTTGCAGATGCATCCCTTGTTGGAACCCGAGAAGTTGCCGGTGCAATTGTGGCATCAACAATTACAACATCGGTTATTTTTCTGCCGGTAGTATTTATGCAGACTATTACCGGAACAATGTTCCAGGAGCTGGCACTTGTTGTGGTTTTTGCATTGGTTTGCTCGTTGCTGATTGCATTAACACTGGTACCTATGCTTGCCAGTAAATTTATGACTATAAAGCCGGAGACAGATCTTACAGCGAAAGACAAGGGGCGTTTCCAGGTATTCTTCGAGAGATTTGAAAACAGTTATAGTGGCTTTCTAAGAAAAGCTATTCGCAGAAAGTATGTAGTGTTCGGGTTAACCACCGTACTGATTGGTGTATCGGTTTACGGTGCAGGTTTTATCGATACTGAACTTGCACCCGAAACTGAAGCCGATGAAATCAGAATTGATTTCTTTCTTCAGGACGGAATGAATATTGCTGTAGCTAACCGGTATCTTACCGAACTAAAGGAAAAGGTTACAGCTATTACACCTATGGACCAGGTGAAGTATATGTCAACAGATGTGAGGAACGGCCGCGCACAGGTTGAACTTAATCTTATTGATATAAGTGAGAGAACAATCAACTCCGCTGAACTTGCAGACCAAATTCGCGATCAGATTGAGGGAAGTATACCTGGTGGATTTTTCAGGGTGCGAGCGCAAAGCGGGTTGTGGATTCTTCGCCGCATTTTTGGATCGGGTGGTGATGAGGCTGTGCAGATTCAGCTTCGCGGATATGATATTGAGACAGCAAATGAACTTGCAGATGAGATTCGTCGCCGTATGGAGCGAATCCCTGAAGTGCGTGGTGTACGGTCAGACCGTGAAGAAGGCCGCCCTGAACAGAATATAATTTTTGACCGTGAAAAAATTGCCCAGCTTGGCCTTACTGCGCGTGAAGTTGCACAAGCTGTGCAGGCAAATATAGGGGGTACTCGTGCCGGTGTTTTCCGGGATGGCGGGGATGAATATCCTATCACAGTGCGATTGCAGGAGCAGGACAGAATGAGCACTCTGGATCTCGAAAATATCTCCGTACGATCATCTACCGGTGATATTATTCCAATTTCCACTGTAATTGACCAGCAAGCTTCACGGGGGCCGGTAAGTATCAACCGAATAAACGGGCAGCGCGTAACATTTATCACGGCAAATCTCGAAAGTGGTGTACCGCTTGGCCAGGCTGTGCAGAAAATACAGTCAGAACTTTCTGATCTTGCAATGCCCACAGGGTTTTCCATTGTTTACGGTGGTGAGTATGAAGAGCAACAGCGTGCACAAACCGATTTTCTTATCTCCATCATTATGGCACTTGTGCTGATATATATGGTGATGGCCGCACAGTTCGAGCGATTTTTGGATCCGCTAATCGTAATGTTTGCGGTACCTGTGGCAGTTATCGGTATTATCCCCACCATGCTTTTAACCAATACAACCTTCAACATGCAAAGTATTATGGGGGTTATAATGCTGGTTGGCATAGTGGTGAACAATGCTATTGTACTGGTGGACTATATAAACCTGATGCGACGTGAGAAGAATCTGAGTGTTTTGGAAGCGGTAGTTGAATCTGGAAGACTTCGTTTGCGTCCAATTCTGATGACTACACTCACTACGGTTCTCGGCTTGCTGCCTTTATCATTCGGATGGGGCGCCGGTGGTGAAATACAGGCATCTCTTGCAAGAGTTGTAATTGGTGGTCTCACCGCATCCACGCTAATTACTCTTGTTTTAATTCCTGTGGTATATATCACTGCAAACGGAATTAAAGAGTATATCACAGAGAAAAAAGCTGCTTTTCTCGAATCCAGAGAAGCTGTTGCAGCGCAGCCAAGCCAGGCCTGAAAAGTTTTTTTCTAGCAATA
>SLGA01000020.1 GCA_007123985.1 Balneolaceae bacterium
AACTCGAAAACAGAGGGTTGACAGGCCTTAGAAATTCTATTGAAGTACAGAAAGTAATTACACCGAAAGAATTTTATGATTTGTACAGATCAAACAAAGGAAGTATTTATGGTACCTCTTCAAATGATAAATTTTCAGCTTTTGTGCGGCCACGAAATAAATTGCGAAGTTTAGAAAACCTCTATCTAGTTGGTGGCAGCACCCACCCCGGTGGCGGAATTCCTCTTGTTATTCAATCTGCGTTTAACGCCTTTGCACTTCTTGAACGTGATTTAAATACATAAAAAAAGGAACACAACAGTAATGCTGTGTCCCCTACGGTTTATGCACTCATTCAGAGTGTATTAAAACTCGGTTTCGGCTTAGAATCCGGGATTTTGAGATAACTGACCCTGACTGATATCAATCTGAGCCTGAGGAATCGGGAAAATTCCGCTTCTGAACTGGGCGTTTGAAAAACCGTTGCCCGGGAACAGGTTACCCTCATAATTATAGAAACGTGTAAGTTCCTGCTGAGCTATACCCCATCGAACAAGGTCATAGAAACGGTGGCCTTCCATAGCCAGTTCTATTTTCCGCTCGAATCGAACTGCATCTCTTGCCGCATTGGCATCAACCCAGGGAAGTGTATACTCTGAGATATTATAATTTGGCTCAGGATACTCGTTCCAGTTGTTGATGTTATCAGCACCTCCACCTAAGTAGGTGTATGTATTGCCGTTATCATTTCGAACTACCCACTGATTTGTAGTTACACTGAGAGCGAGCATTTCTGCTTCACTATCAACGATTGCAGCAGCGTATTCTCTGTTCAGGTCATTACTTACCCATGAATCTTCGCGAGAAGCTCTTTCTCTAACGCGATTTACATAAGCACGTGCCTGCTCAAGTGAACCCACTTCAACTTCAGCTTCGGCAGCCATCAGCAGAACATCTGCAAAACGGATTACCGGAATATTGATAGCTGTTCCGGGCGCCCAGGATGAGTTATCAGCAAATTGCTCCTGTGATCTCCAGTACACATTTTTCTTTGCGTAGTACGGACCAGCATAATTTTGATCACGTACCCAGCGATTTCCGGGGAATGGCCCCCAATCATGATAGGCAACGCCTCTTCGGCCTACAGTCCAGTCTAATCGAGGATCCAATTCTCCGTCGTATTTTTCGAACTGTTGGCTTGAAGGTACACCAAGATCACTTGTAACCTTCTCATTGTTAAAATCCTCAACGAGTGGTAAACCTCCCTCGGTGCGGTATGAGTTTACAAGATCCTGCGTTGGCTGATAAAAACCGCAGCATCTGTGCTCTGCAGAGTTTGGAAAGTTCAGCATCATTCCCTGGTTGGCGTTTGTGATATCACCTGATCCATCATTGGCAACCTGCTGAATAGAGAAAACTGCTTCAGGTAGTCCATCTTCAAGAGCGGGGTTCCAGTTATCCCAATAACCAGCTGCCAGATCGTATGAAACTCCTTGTGAAGTTACACCATTTGGAATAATCTGATCATAAAGTGCCTTTGCCTCAGAAAATTTATCCTGATACATGTACACTTTAGCAAGATAAGATGCAGCTGCCCAGCGGTTTACACGTGCACGCTGTGCCTGAACATCCGGCAGATTATCGTAAGCATACTGAAAGTCTGCTTCGATTTCGGCCCAGAGAGTTCTGTCGTTTGGTTGATCAAAATCGAGTGTATTTTCATCAATCCACGGCACTCTGTCGAACATTCGGGTAAGCTCGAAGTAGTAGTGACCGCGTAGGAATCTGGCCTCGGCTACTGTTCGTGCTATTTCCTGTTCAGTCATGTCGGTTGCATCAGCGGCTACTCTGATTACAGCATTCGCACGGGATATACCTTCATATTTTACCCTCCAGAATGTGTTAAAGAAACCTTCTGTTGGTAAAAACAGGCCCGCCATCATAGCATTAATGGCACTCTGATCACCAGGCTCAGTGCCTTTATGGGCATCGCCACCCACCACACTGCCATAGATCCAGTTATGTCCGGCTGCTTCCCATGGAAGACCGGCAATGCCGGCTCCATCCAAAGCACCATAAGCTCCAATCAGTAGTGTTTGCACACCCTGATCGTTCGCCAGTACCTCTTCACTTAATGAACCTTTAGCTGGCACATCAAGGAAACCGTCACATCCGTAGAATGCAAGCATTGCTGCTGCCACAAACATGACTCCTAAACTGTTACGAATATTAATTTTTGATTTCATATCGAATTATTTTTTAAACATTCTTGGTACAATTTCATTTCTTGGCCCATCAGATTGAGAGGTTTATACCAAAAATGAATTGTTTTGGAGTGGGATATTGTCCCTCGTCAATTCCGAAGTTGGTTGAACCACCACCAGCACCACTTCCTGTGTAAAATCCAATTTCAGGATCGGGTCCGCTGTAGCCTGTGAATGTAACAAGGTTGTTCCCCTGCACATACAGTCTCAGATTTCGGATTCCAATTCGCTGCAACACATCGGGTTGTAGTGTGTAACCAACTTGCAGGTTTCTCAGTCTCAGGTAGGAACCATCCTCTACGTAGTATGAGTTTGGCACACCATCTGTACTGAACGAACTTTGGTTCTCCTGAATCGGAGCAGTTGCATTTGTGTTGTCAGGTCTCCAGGAGTCATGCACGGCAGTGTTGCTTTTTGCACCAATAAACGACGGGTAGAAATCGGTCCAGTATTTCACCTGGTTCCAGATATCATTACCCTGCGAACCGTACCAAAACATACTTACATCAAATGCTTTGTAGTTTACACCAAAACTGATACCGTAGGTAAAATCAGGATTGGGATCACCAAGAATGGTTCTGTCATCCGGGGTTACCTGTCCGTCTCCAGTCATATCTGCATACCGGAAGCGACCTACACCGGCATCAGTTTGATATGTTCCGCTTGGTGCACCTGCATTCGCTGCATCAATTTCGGCCTGGGATTGCCAGAATCCATCTACTTTGTATCCAAAGAATGAAGATACAGGACTACCTACCTGATTGCGGATGAACTGGTTACCCGGCCATCTTCTGGCTTCCTGAGCGAAGAAATCAATTCCATCAGCAATACTTACAATTTCGTTGCTATACGATGTGAATGTAAGATTCATATTATACTGCAGGTTGGTTGAAATCTGTCCGAAATGAGCAAAACTCATATCCAAGCCACGATTCTTCATGTTTGCAACGTTCACAAAAGGAGCCGTTGCTACACCGGAAGCACCAATAAGTGTTGGATTAAAGAGCAGATCCTGAACATCTTTCCAGTAGTATTCTACAGATAACTGAAATCTCTCATCAA
>SLGA01000097.1 GCA_007123985.1 Balneolaceae bacterium
GCGAAAATGAATAGCTGTAAACTTCGGTAGATTTCTATTCAGCTCTTGCCAGTTTCAAAATGCGAATAGAATCCCCGAGACTGATCCCAGCAGTGCGAACAGCATGCCGGTGATTCCGTACCAGCATAATAGTATCACTTGCAGTGGGGAAGGCCACCCAATCCCCGATGGGCACATCATCATAGGAAAGACCATAAAAAATTTTCCAGAGGCTGCCGTCTATTTCTACCAGAAAATCATCGCCGTGATGAATACCAAACTGCTCCAGCTCATCCGGGTGAAATCCAAGGAATGCATTTCCATAAAACGGATTGATATCAACCACGCGATTTTCAATCGCTGAATCTGAAACAATTGTGTTTGTTTCGCGATCGGGCATGTTACGGGTGCCCTCTTTGAGCTTTTCTGTCTCCCCGTTTTCCAGCCAGTGGTTCATTGTGTGGAAGGCATCACGGCGCTCAACCCAGTTTACGTTAACATGGCCAACACGCAGCAGCGGCCGGAGAGCCGGTACAACTTCAGCCTCCTGCGCTTTCGTTGCATACGCTAGCGGCCCCTCCAGTTCGGTAAGATTGCTCATCAGGATGGCCGGAATTTTTGGAGTAGCTAGCAAATAGGAGTCATGCGTTTCATCTTCAAAATTGACAAAAGCTCCCTTTGCGATCACTCCATCCGCCAGGTCCGGGTTCTGCTCGGCAATTCGCAGCATTAGCGTTCCCGCGGTTGATTCTCCCTCCATGATAAGCCTCTCAACGGGCCCCAGATTTTCCGCCACCCATGTCTTCAAATCATAAAGCGCCTTTGTGTGTGCATCGTGATCTACTCCGTTTTCAAGAAAGGCCGTTCTGCCGATAGCCCACCCATCCTCAAGAATGGTTTGGTAAAAAAGATCTTCGATGTTGAGATCGGCTTCATGCGGGGCATCATCCGGGCGCCAGCCATGCACGTGAAAAAAGAGGTTGCCTCCATTCCAACCTTCAGGGGTAACCACCTGGAAGGGCGCGCCATCAATTACTCCATGGATGGTATTATGATCCTGCGCAAATAGATGATGTGTTAAAAGCAAGGTGACGGATGCAAGAAGTATGCAGAATTTTTTCATAGTACAGGTGTTCTCTTTATTTGATGGGTGACGTAGTTTTTTGGAACGATCTTAATTTTTGTAAAAAATCGGATAAATCAAAGTGATTGTACTATTTCACTATTAAACATAAAAAAGCTTAGGACATGAGTTTTCTGAAGTTATTTAAGATATGATGCAGGTGTGATTCAATGGTATCGTACGGGCGGAAACCGCGTGACATTACCCCGAACTCATCCCCAATTTTTAGCAATAAAGTTGGGAATGAAGCTGCTCCGTTCTGCTTGCACCACTCAAACTGCTCTCTCGTCTCTTGCCTTATGGATTCACTTTGATACAGTTTTTCGGCTTCATCTGTATCGATTTGTAACCGGGCAATTAATTGTTTAAATGTTTCCCAATCGTTCAGGCTTTTTCCCTCCTGAAAAAGTGAGTACTGCATGAGGCCGGCAAATTCAAGTGCGTAATCAGGTGCAATTTTGTTTACAACCGTTTGTGCAATGCAAGATGGTTCAGAGTCGTACAGATAGCTTCCTTCTTCGGCCAGTAATTTAAAATTATCACCAAACTGAATTCCGGTGGTCTTTTCAATTTGTTTGAGGGAACCCTTTATGTATGAATACCCTTCAGCGATGGTTTCCGCATTCTCATCAACTGCAAGCCCGCCGGGAATCACCTTTATTTCAAGATCATTCTCAAAACGTTTTGCAATTTTTTCCAAAACAGGATGGAAACCATAACACCACCCGCAAAGCGGATCGTAAGAGTAAACGAGGGTGGGTTGGTCCATTTGCTTATTCATTAGATTTTTTTACTTCCAGACTAATTTTTGGCTCTTGTTGGTTGTTTAAATCTGCACTCAGTTCCGCAAGGCGTTCTCCGGCTTCTTTAATGGGAATTGAAACCGCACTTGCTCCCGCTGCCTGCATTTTATTCGCCTCTTCTTCGCGCATCGTAAGTACATAGATCAGGCCTTTAAAACCTACTGCCCTGAGAGTTCTTGTCGCATTTTCTTTCACACTTTCATTCCCCATTGCAATCATTACGGACTTAACTTTACTTAATTCCATATTTGACCAAAGATCTGTATCCTGAATATCACCGTAAATTACACGGCGTCCCGAAGCGATATTTCTTTCAATTCGATCTGGATCAATATCCATGCCAACTACAGGTTTCCCTTCTTCTTTTAGCTTGTCGTAAGCAGCCCGACCTGCATTACCCATGCCAATTATTAGAAACTCTGCCAAGCCTAAAGAGATTGGCTGATGTTCAGGATGCTTCACATCTCTTTCGAGGAATGTGAGTAATGAGTGCCATTTTTTCCAAAGAGATTCTTCTTTTAGTGTTATAGGTGCATTTATGGCATATGAAATAGCAACAAGCAAGCCAAGTATTACAATTGTCTCTTCAGGAATAAATCCATTCGAAACAGCAACAACACCAGCTATCAGAGTGAATTCACTGTATGCTGTTAAGGAAACAGTTGCCAAAAAGCCGGTTCTGGCACGAAGTTTAAATGCCATGAAAAGCAGATAGAACAGAATCGATTTGAGAGGAAGTAGGAGCAGAAATATCAGAATTATCATGAATCCGGAGGTGGATGGAAAACCGGTCAATCCAACTTCAAGAAAGAAAGCAACCAGAAATGCTTCTTTCACCCCCCACATCTTTTTTGCAATTTCATCTGCTCTCTCGTCAGAGGCGAGTAACATTCCGGCGGCAAGTGCTCCAAGTTCTCCTGAAAGATTAAATGCCTCAAAAAGGGAAGCACCTCCAAGTGCAAGGCCAAGGCCAAAAAGCATCCATACCTCATCATCCTTTATGGTGCCTAAAAACTTTATCAATACAGGCCGTACAACAGGTAGTGCAAAAAGAGATAAACCCCAAATTGAAGGTATACCACCGCCGGTATATGCTATTATGCCTATGGCCACAAGATCCTGAACGATAAGAATACCGATCGCAGTTCTGCCGTAAAATGCACCAAGCTCGTTTCTTCTTTCGAGGTTTTTTGCTGTTAAAACGGTACTTGAAAAACCAAGTGTGATAGCAATAATAATCGCTGCCTGAATGTCAAAATTGAAATAGAGGAGGATCGGTGTGAAAATCAGGGTTGATATGAACAAGTGAGTTAACCCAACTCCCAAAATATCAAAGCGTATAATGTTCTTAAGCCGGATGTGTAGACCTACTGTAAATAGTA
>SLGA01000022.1 GCA_007123985.1 Balneolaceae bacterium
ACTCCACAGATACTCTCTATGCGGGAACGAGCCGAAGTTATGGACAGATGGACAGAATACCGTCTGGACAATTTGGTGCCACAACTGATGCGCCGCGAAGGCATCGATATGTGGATACTTATTGCTCGCGAATATAATGAAGATCCCGTTCTGTTAACCATGCTTCCCGCTACCTGGCAATCGTCCCGAAGAACCACAATTCTCATGTTTTTTGATCCGGGAAATGGAATGCCTGTTGAGCGGCTCGCAGTAGCAAGGTACAACATCGGTTTTTTTGAAACACAGTGGTTTCCTGATGATGAACCCGATCAGTGGAAACGCCTGGGGCAGCTCATTGAGCAGCGAGATCCGCAAAAAATCGGGATTAATGTTTCTGAACACTTTGCGCTTGCTGATGGAATCAGCCATACAGACTATTTGAATCTGATGAATAATTTACCGGGTGATTTAGAGAATCGAATTGGTTCGGCCGAAAACCTCTCGGTAGGATGGCTTGAAACACGAACCGGTGAAGAGATGGTTGTTTACCGACAGATTAACCGAATTGCGCATAATATTATAGCAGAAGGGTTATCGGAAGCAGTGATAACACCGGGAGTTACCACTACGGAAGAAGTTCAGTGGTGGTTCAGGGAGAGGATTCGCGATTTAAACCTTACAACCTGGTTTCATCCGTCAGTTGCGGTTCACCGGAGTGAATCCCCCGAGCATACCGGGGATTTCTCAGGTCCGGCAGGCAGCAGTGTTATTCTACCCGGCGATATAATCCACATGGACTTAGGTATCGAATACCTTGGGCTAACCACAGACACACAGCGAAAAGCATACGTGTTACGAGAAGGAGAAACCGAGCCACCAAAAGGATTAAGAGATGCGCTTGCTACGGGAAATCGACTGCAGGATATTTTAACAAACAAATTTGTAACCGGCAGAACTGGTAATGAGATACTTGCAGCAGCCTTGAAAAAGGCAGAAGAAGAGGGAATCAAAGCTACCATTTATACACATCCGCTGGGTTATCACGGGCATGGTGCTGGACCAACAATTGGTTTGTGGGACCAGCAGGGCGGTGTGCCCGGCAATGGTGATTATACCCTCTATCCCAATACCGCGCACTCTATTGAACTGAATGCAGAGGTATTTGTGCCGGAATGGAACCGCTCCATTCTCGTGATGCTCGAGGAGAATGCCATCTTTGACGGAGAACAAGTATGGTACATCGATGGCCGAATGGAGGAATTTTATCTCATTCCGCGACAGAATTAAACCTGAGACTTAAATTCTATAATTTTCTGTAAGGATTCCCGAAATATCCATTCATACAGAGTAGATCATCGAATCAAATTTCAATGAAAACAGTTATACCCACATGATTCAAAAAGCGAAAGAAATTCTGAAAGAGACATTTGGATACGACACGTTCAGGCCACTTCAGGAAGAAGCCATAAAGAATGTGCTCAACAAGAAAGATTCCCTGGTAATTATGCCCACAGGTGGCGGTAAATCACTGATTTATCAAATACCGGCACTTATTTTTGATGGGCTTACTATCGTAGTGTCTCCTTTGATATCACTAATGAAAGACCAGGTTGAACAGCTGGAAGAGTTTGGTGTACCAGCACTTTTTCTTAATAGTACCCTTACACCGGCGCAATACCAGCAGAATGTGAGCCATCTTCGGTCGGGCAGGGCAAAGCTACTCTATCTTGCGCCCGAAACGCTGATGATGGAATCAACTCAAAATCTCCTTTCAACGTTAAAAATAGACTGCTTTACGATTGATGAAGCGCACTGCATATCAGAATGGGGGCACGATTTCAGGCCGGAATACAGAATGCTGGCTAAAGTGAGGAAAAATTTCCCCGATGCCGTTTGCCTTGCATTAACTGCAACGGCCACGCCGCGAGTTCGGGATGATATTCAGCAAATTCTGGAGATGAAAGATTCGGCACGCTTCGTAGCCAGTTTCGACCGTAAAAATCTTCTTTTAAAAGTAGCAGACAAAGACAATCCGCTGGAACAGATTCTGGATTTTCTGTATACACGTAAGGCTCAATCAGGTATTATATACTGTTTTTCGCGCAGACAGGTGGACGAGTTATCCGCTGATTTGAAAAATAACGGCCATTCAGTTCTTCCATACCATGCAGGTTTATCGGAACAGGATCGCACTCGAAACCAGGATGCATTTATCCGCGATGATGTACGAATCATTGTGGCAACAGTGGCTTTTGGAATGGGCATAAACAAGCCGGATGTTCGATTTGTAATACACCACGATATGCCGCAAAATATCGAATCCTATTATCAGCAGATTGGACGCGCGGGCCGGGACGGACTCAAATCCGATTGTTTACTTCTCTACAGTTATTCTGATAAACAGAAGATTCAGTACTTCATTAATCAAAAAGAGGGAAGCGAAAAAGAGGTTGCAGAAAAACATCTTAAAGCACTCATACACTATCTTGAATACAGTGAGTGCCGCCGCAAACCGCTGATGGAATATTTTGGTGAGACGTATGAGAAGCAGGAGTGCGGGTTATGTGATAATTGCCTTCGCCAAACCGGTGATCTGCAGGATTACACCGTGCAGGCGCAAAAGTTTTTGAGCTGCATTGCCCGAACGGATGAGATGTTTGGCGCCTATCATATTGCCGATGTTTTGAGGGGATCATCTGCGAAAAAAATACTGGAAAAGGGCCATGAAAATTTATCTACTTACGGAATTGGGAAAGAGTGGTCGAAAAATCAATGGATTCAGTTATCGCGGTTGCTCATCAGAAAAGGATATGTGAAAAAAGATCCTCAGCACGGTAGTTTGCTGCTTACCGGAGAGGCTACAGCCATTTTAAAAGGTGATGAAGCAGTTCTTGGAATTCTTGACCGTACCCAAACGGCAGCTACCGACGAGGCAAGAACCCGAACAAGCAGTGATGTTGAGAACAAATACAATGAAATTCTGTTTGAAAAACTGAGGGTTAAACGTAAAGAAATGGCCGATGAGCAGGGATTACCACCTTATGTAATTTTCCCGGATACTACGTTGATGGAGATGGCATACTATTTCCCTGAAGATGATACCGCCCTGATGGGTGTTTACGGGGTAGGAAACACCAAGCTTAAAAAATATGGCACCTCATTTCTGAAAATTATTCAGGATTTTGTAAGCGAAAACGAAGTAAAAACACGCTCAAAAGCAGTAAAACAGAAAGTGAAAAGCTCGGCATCAAAACAGAAGTACGAGCAGATCGGCGAAGAGTTTGAATCGGGCAAATCCATTGA
>SLGA01000207.1 GCA_007123985.1 Balneolaceae bacterium
GTGGTTTTGCAAGCTCTACTGCCTTAATGGGATTATCATGCGTGGCAAGTTCTTTAAGCTGATCAAGAACAACTTCTTTCTCTTTTAGATTATCTTTACGCTCTTCTTTTACCTCTTTGAAAAAGTCGCGTCGTCGATCGTAAAAATGATCCATCGCATCTTTGAACTTCTTCCAGATTTTGCCAGATTTTCGCTTGGGTACAGGTCCAACAGCTTTCCACTGGTCCATCAGTTTCTGGAAATCTTTGTGGGTCTGTTCCCACTCTTCTGATTCCTTCAGCTCGTTTGCCTTTTCAATTATGCGAAGTTTCTTGTTGTAATTTTCTTCTTCCTGTTCGCGAAGCTGGTCAATGTTTTCGCTCTTCTTGTCATTAAAAGCATCCGTTGCGGCTTTGAATCTGTCCCACATTTCGTTTTCATCTTTCTGGGGCAGATTGCCAATTTTTTTCCAGCGCCGGTGCAGTTTATTCACTTTTCTCGACGCTTTTGCAATATCATCGGCATCAATCAGTGCTTCTGCTTCGTCAATAAGCTGCTTTTTCTTAGAGAGAAACTTCTCAATATCCTTTCTGTATTTTGCATCGTATTTAAATCGCATGGAATGGAAATTATCCTGCGCACGATGAAACCGATCCCATATTTCCTGATTTTTCTCAATTGGAATGCGGCCAATTTTTCTGAATTGCCGGGTAAAGTCCGATAATTTTTTGTCGAGCTCTTTCCAATCGGAATCCTGATCAACTGAATTAAGAAACTCTTCCATTTTTTCAAGAATAACCAGCTTACCTGTAAGATTATCCTCTTCCTGTTGCTTCTGTTTTACAAGTCTGTCAACTTTATGCTCTTCAAATGTATTTATAAGACCATTAAACGATGATTCCAGCTTTTCCTGCTCTGATGCCGGTATCGGTTTAATCTGCTCCCAGCGTCCTTTCAGGCGGGCAACATCGCGCGTGTGGGTCCATTTTTCTTCGTCAATAATCTGTTTTAACTGCTTTAGAACCTCTTTTTTCTTTTCGAGATTTTCTTCACGTATGCGCTTTTGCTCTTCGTAATGTGCTTTTTTCTTCTCTTCAAGAGCTTCCCGCAGAGTGTCAATTTTTTGCCTGTATGGCTTGAGATCTGCCCCCTCGGCATCCGGGCCTTCACTCCATTTCAGGTCAAGGTTTTCAAACTCTATTGTTGCGTATGCCCAGTCTGAAAGCTCTGTAAGTGTTTCCGCTTTTTCAGCAAGGTTTTTGTAATAATCTTCCGGTGTTGGTTCTGCGGCTTCTTCTTCACTTTCACTCTGAGTTTCTGATGATTCCTCTACATCTGCTGCTTTCCGCATAGCATCTGTTTGTTCAGCTTCACTTTTGGCTGCTTCAGCATCATCTTCTATGGCCTCTACATTTTCTTCATCAGCAACAGCTTCTTCCCGCGTTTCATCCGTTGTTATTTCAACGGCGGGCTCTGAATCCTCTATCTTAACAGGTTTGGATTCTTCAACTTTCCCATCGGTTGCTTCAGAATTAGCCTCTGTAATTTCAACCTTATTTTGCTCAGCTTCAGTGTCTCCAGTTGCCAGCTCGCTGAATTTCACTTTTGCACTATTTACCAATGCTTCGAAATCGCCAATGGCATTTGATGATGAGATGTCTTCAATCAACTTATTGAATGATGCCTGAAGGCTGTCGGTGACGGTGAGGTTTGCTGATTCTTCGAAGAACGTTTCCACGCGTTCAGAAAGCTTCTGAAAAGCATGTTCAAATTCCTTGATTTTCTCTTCTGCAGAATCCGGGTCTACACTACCCAGTGTTCTCTCTTCAAACAGATTATTGCTTTTTAAAACTACTTCGCCGTTTTCTTTTACGTAAGCAAAGTTATTTTCAAACAAGTGTTGGGTGTCAGATTCGGTTGTGGTTTTTTTCTCAGTCAAAATACTGCCGGATTTGGTTGCAAAATTACGGCTCGAGGCCTTCTTTGTTAGCTTTATAGTTTACTGAACATTCAATATGGAATCAACTGCAACCCATTTTGAAGGATTGTTCGAGGTTAGTACCAAAACCAATGCTTTTTCTGTTGCGTTCTTTTTTGAAATCAAGAATAATATTTTGCCGAGAATACAAAAAAGAAAAGCCCCAAAACGGGGCTTTTTACTCAATTAAGATCAGTTTTAGTTCTCTTTGAACAGGTGAACATCCCGCTGCGGGAATGGAATACTAACACCATTTTCATCAAACCGTTCTTTTACTTTCTTGGTGATATCGTACCTCAAAGGCCATACATTGCTGCGATCGGTCCAGGGGCGAACACGTATATCAACCGAACTGTCCCCAAGATTACTGATTGCAATTAGTGGTTCCGGCTCTTTGTGCACACGCTCATCTTCCTCGAGAATTTCTTTAATAATTCGAATCGCTTTGTCCATATCATCTGAATACCCGATACCAAACTCCATATCCACTCTTCGTGTATTAAAACGATTCAGGTTTTGGATCTCAGCACCCCAAACCTTCGAATTTGGCATGGAAACGCCAACATTATCAAACGTATGCATTTCTGTTGTAAATAGATTAATAGCATCAACCACACCCATGGTTCCGCCAATGCTTACGGCATCTCCAACTTTAAAGGGGCGCAATAACAACAGCATTACACCGGCTGCAATGTTACTTAGTGTTCCCTGAAGAGCCAGGCCAACAGCAAGTGCGGAGGCACCCAAAACGGCAACAATACTAGTAGTTTCAACGCCAAATTGCCCCAAAACAGCAAGCAGAGTAACAATAATTACAAAAATTCTTGTTATCTGGCCAAGAATTGGAACCAGTGTATCATCAATACTTTCTGATTCCCCGGCCTTATGAATTACTTTTTTAGATGCCCATCCGGCAATAATGTAACCGGCAATAAGAATAAGAATTGCTCCTAGTACACTCAGACCGTATTCGGTTGCCATGGGAATTAAGGTTTCTGAATAATCTGATAGTTGTTCTTCCATAAACAGTTATAGTTCTTCTTTTTTTGATTGTTAGCTATTTAAAAAAACCGGGAATCCTTAACAGAATTCCCGGGTAGATATTTATGATATTTTAATTGTGTGCCTTATTCCAGGTGGCTGCGCAGCATCCATGCAGTTTTTGAATGTACATGAAGACGCTGTGTTAAAAGGTCGATTGAAGCTTCATCATCGGCTTCATCGCACAGAGGCAACACTTCTCTTGCAGTTCTTAGAATTGTTTCATTATCAACAGCCAGCCTTCGCACCATTTCAAGCGCCTTGGGCTGATCGGTATCTTCTTCAATAGACGTAATTTTTGAATACTCTCGGAACGACCCGGGAGCTCTGTAACCCAGTGAGCGAATTCTTTCTGCAATTTCATCGATTGCTTCTGCAAGCTCGGTATATTGCTCTTCAAATTGAGCATGAAGTGAGTGAAACAACTCACCGGTTACATTCCAGTGGTAATTATGCGTTTTAAGGTAAACCATATAACTGTCGGCAAGCACGCGAGACAAACCTTCAGCTATATTTTGTCTGTTCTCTTTTGATATTCCAATGTTTACATCCATATCGTTTTTCATTTCTTTGATGATTTTATATTTGTCAGTGAAGTGATTTTGAAATTATATCAAAACCGTTTCTATAATGACAAAAACCGATGGATTACCATTCCAAGAAAGTTACTTCTCGGCTGACATTCAAAACGTTACGGAGAATTCTAATTGTAAGACTCTACTGCTTCATCCACCGATTTGAAGTGCCTAAACACAGTAATAAGTTTTGTAACTACCAGCAGACTCTCGATTTTCTTGTCTGCACGGCAAATTCTCAGGTCGCCACCCGCTTTCTTCATCGTTGTTAAGCCGCCAATTAGCATTCCTAAACCTGATGAGTTCATAAACTTAACTTTACCGAGATCCACAATTACGTTTGTTTTGCCTTCTTCCACCAAAGAGTGTAAAAGCTTCGTAAAATCCTCGGTGCTTGGCCCACCCATAATATTTCCTTTCATCTCGATTATTACACTTCCGTACTTTTCACTAACGTTCGTTTTCATGTTGTTAAGCCTATAGGTTTTATTGGTTAAAGACGTCTATTTAAAAAAATTAAACCGATTTACACGGCAAAATTAATAAATAATTTCAAATTAGTTCTGTTTCTTTTAGATTCAGTCAGTTGGTTTAAAGTATCAAATTAATAATTAACCTTTTAGGTTAAAACTAAACAGGTGAGATATTAAAGAGCCGGGATGTACGATTGTCTTTTTGATCCGTCTCAACAAAAGATGTCTTTCTCTAATCTGAACTGGAGTCCATCCATTCATTGCAACTCATAAATCCTATGAAATCGTACAGAGTATTTCTAACGGTATGCGCCTTCCTTTTAAGCTCACAGTTGCTTTCCGCTCAACCATCATCTTTTCAGTTTGAGCGATTAACACCCGCAGATGGTCTCGCATCCACTACTGTGATCGATATTGTCCAGGATAGTTACGGATTTATCTGGATTGGCTCGCAGGATGGATTGAGCCGCTACGATGGCCGTGTATTTAAGCATTTCCGGCCAAACCCGCGCGACTCCGCTTCCATCTCCAGTTTGAACGCAGAATATCTAACGGCTGATAACAAAGGCGGTATTTGGGTAACAATCACCGATCAGGGCCTCGATTATTACGATGCAGAACTTGAAGGCTTCAGGCTCTACCGCCCCGAGCAGGGCCTTCCGCCTAATCAGCGATATATTGAGGTGAGTATAGATGATTATGATAATGTATGGGCCTCTACTGATAGTTCCATATTTCGATTAAACAGAGAAACGGATCATTTTGAAGCTGAAGAGGGTCAGCGTGAAGGCAGCATTTACAGGCTTTACGCTACAAATAATGGTGAGTTACTGTTCTTTATGCAATCCGGAGCATCTGTTTTTATCGGCCGGAGAAGCAGCAGTGGCGAGTATACGTACGTACCGCTTACCAGAGACCTGAATCCATCGGGGAGCCACCCGTACAGAATGCACCTTATGAAAGACGGCCTCGGCACTGAATGGCTGATTAACCAGGATCTCATTTCAAGGAAAGCGCCTGGTGAAGATTCATGGCAGCGGGTTCCAGTTCAAAACAGCCAATGTCTATCTAATTTGCGGGAAGCACAACTTTTTGGTGAAAACTACATCTGGGTTAAAACCACAGAATCTCTCTGCCAGATCACAATTGATACGGGGAATACGGCAATATTCAGGCATAATCCTGAAAACCCTCACAGCTTATTACCCATTCGCGCCGGTTCCGACAGCAGAATATACATCGACAGGCAGGGCATTCTATGGGTTGCCAACTTTGCATCCGGTATTAGCAGGGTTGATCTCTACGGAGGTGGTTTTCATCTGTATAACTCGTTGAGCATGTTACCCACCAATGAAGTAATTTCTGTACTGGAAGCTTCTGACGGCACTTTTTGGACCGGAACCAGAATGTTGGGTAGCAGCCTCATCCGTTTGAACAGAGACGGGCGGGTACTAAACCGGTTCGGAACCACATCGTTTGATGCACCTCGGGGAAGAACTGTTGCCAACCAGTTAAGTCATCCGCATATTTTTGCACTTACTCAATCGCAAGATGGCTCCATCTGGGCTGGAAGCGGAAGTACCACGTCTATTTTTGGCGGGTTAAACAGAATACGGCCGGGAAGCAGTTCAGTAACTCGATTCAAGAACGACCCAAATGACAGCAACTCACTCCCCAACAATGATATTCAGGCTCTTACAACAGACGGAAGTAATCGTGTATGGTTCCTCTCATCAGACGAGAATCTCCACTGGATCAATCCGGCTACAGAGCGTTTTAGTACAGCAGAACTTCCCAAAACTAACTTGAACGGATCCTATCAAAATCAGCAGCTTTACACAGACAGCGACGGCAATGTTTGGATTATCAAAGCGGAAAGAGATGTTCTGTTTATGTTGGATCACGAAAGTATCACTATTCAAACAGTGGCCCTGGAATCTCCGCCCGGAAGTCACAATACCGATACCATCGGTCAGTTTAACTCCATCCATCAGGATATTGACGGGCGATACTGGATCTCAACAAACCTTGGGTTTGCCCAGTTTAATCCGCTTTCCGGCGAAATTATTTCCTGGTACAGCATTGAAACCCACAATCTGCCCTCGTCAGAAATAGCAGGTATTCAATCAGATGAATTCGGAAATCTCTGGTTATCCTCTGCCAATGGTATTGTAAAATTCAATATTGTGAGTGAAGAGATTACACATTTTGGGTATGATCGCGGTCTGCAGGGAAATGTTTTCAACCCCGGTGTGAGTTATCGCGGTGATTCAGGTGATATCTATTTTGGCGGAGCAGGAGGGCTCAATGTTTTCACCCCTGATCTTATCACTACCAATCCAATCCCACCCGATATCGTTTTTACGGCACTCTACCTGGACGGTCGTGAAATATTACCCGGTGAGGACGCGCCCATTTCCGAATCACTGCTTACCGCCGATGTTATAACCATTAGCCCGGATGTAACAACACTTACCATCGAATTTGCAGCACTCCATTTTGCCAGCCCGGCAAAAAACCAATATCGGTATATGCTTGAAGGTTTTGATAATTTGTGGAGATACGGTGGCACTTCGGGCAGCACAACGTACACCAACCTGCCTCCCGGCGAGTACACCTTCAGGCTGATGGCTGCGAACCGAGACGGATTCTGGAGCGACGGATTTGACCAGATAAAAATCATTACCGTGCTGCCTCCCTGGTGGCGAACATGGTGGGCCTACACCATCTACTTTATGTTTTTTGCACTAGGTGTTTTTATAGTTGACAGGGTACAGCGCCGCAGGCTCATTTTGCGGGAAAGAGAGAAAACAAGGGAGCGTGAACTGGCTCAGGCTAAAGAGATCGAAGCTGCCTACCACGAGCTCGCAAACACTCACCTGAAGCTTGAAAAAGCGCATGAAAATCTGAAAAAAACACAGGAACAGCTCGTTCAGCAGGAAAAACTCGCCTCACTCGGGCAACTGACCGCAGGGATTGCCCACGAGATCAAAAATCCACTCAATTTTGTAAACAACTTCTCTGAAGTAAGCATTGAACTGGTTGATGAAGCGCGCGAGGAAATAAACTCTATTGGGACAAACCATAATCTGCCACTTCAGGAGGTTTACGAGATTCTTGATGATCTTGAAGCCAATCTCAAAAAGATACTTGAACATGGTTCAAGAGCTGATAAGATTGTGAAATCGATGCTGATGCACAGCAGAAGCGGCAACGAGCAGATGGTCTCTGAAAATATAAACCAATTGCTTAAAGAAGCGGTAAATCTTGTGTTTCACGGAATGAAAGCATCAAATAATCCCATCGATGTGGATATAGAGTTTAATTTTGATGATAAAGTAGAGCCCGTTATGATGATATCGGAAGACATCAGTCGGGTTATTCTAAATCTCACAAATAATGCTTTTGATGCCATGCGGCAAAAACTAACTGAAACCGGCAAAGACAGTGGTTATAAACCCAAACTAACCATCCGTACAAGGCAGAAACGGGATCAGGTGCTTTTTGAAATTGAGGATAATGGCCCGGGCATACCACCTGAAATAAAGAATAAAATTCTGCAGCCATTTTTTACGACCAAAAAGGGAACGGAAGGAACCGGACTTGGCCTCAGTATTACAAATGATATCATCAAAATGCACAGAGGCTCATTACAGATTATTTCTGAGAATGGTAAAACGGTTTTCTCAATTCAATTGCCCGTTAAATAAAAATCCTAAAAATTAAAACGTACCGAAATAGCCTCTATACTGATTCCTTGTGGGCTCCCAACCAATAGAAATACCGAAATCAAATGCGAGATTACTTAACCGAAATCGGGAGCGGATTCCAACACCGTACACGGATCGGGATGCATCCAGCAGGTTGCCGCTGTTCAGGTCGGTAACGGTTTGTGAAAACAACACAAGATAAATCCCCGACAAATAAACCGGAACCAGCAAGCCGCCGTTGTCCGGGTATATCAGGGGAATGGTGTATCGATTCGAAAGAATTCCCACATTGTTTGCCCCCAGCAGTGGTATTTCTGCGAAGCTGTCGGAGTACTGCGATATCACATTGAAAACCGGCAGCGCAGTTTGTGAATATAGCTGAGCTGAGGTTCTGAGTGATTGATTCCAGCGGGAGAGTGGAGAAGTGTAGGTGATCACCCCAGCCCTGATACCCTGCCGGCGGCTTAGATTTCCCACTGTATTGAGAGGCCCCGCATCAATTGTAATACTGTCGCTGTTTAAACCATAACGCCCCTCTGCAAAAAGCACCAGGCCTCTGTTTGGCTGAAAATCGCGAATAAACTGTCTGACTCTGAAGTTGTACACCGCTCGAAGCCCGATGGTATGTCTTGTGCCAAATTCTGAGACCGGAACTGATTCCCCAAATGGATCCAGAAATCGTATTTGTGATAAGAAATACTGAGGTTCTACGAGAATTGAGGAGAAGCGTACATTACTTTCAAGCCTGTAGCGAATGGGTACTTTGATAGATGCTCCCCGAGATTGCTGCATCAGGGTAATAATTTGGGCATCAGCCGTTTCACCTCCGCTTTCAACCCGAAAACCTGCCAGTGCCGGGCGGTTGAACGCCTCTAACTGAAATCCCGGAAAATATCGCTTGTTGGTATAGGTAATACCTCCCCAAATACGATCTGCATAGTGGTTTACATCCATTGTGTATGAATGGCGGCTCATTACATCCACGCTTTCGAAATTCACACCAAATTGGTCAAAACCACCTATCCTGTCGTACTCAGGTGCCCAAAAGCGGGGTTTAAGCCATCCAATGCCGGTTTGAAGGGCTTTGGGCTCCCAATCATCGGGAGCAAAATCGAGCTGCCTGTTCATCAGGGGCCTGCTCATAGCCTGCTCAATGGAACTGTTCATTTTCCACTTTTCATTCGAAATTACCGCTCTCTGAGCAAAATCCATTTCAAGCAGAAAAATTTTGTGCTCATTTATCTCCTGTTGTACATAGGCAATCTTTCTGCCATCAGGAGAATAGCTCGGTTCATAAGCATTATGAAGACTTCGAGTAAGTTGCGAAACTCTATTCTCCGGCACATCAAGTTCGTATATATTCATTGTTCCGGAATGATCGCTCACAAATAGCAACTTTTCCCCATTAGAATGCCAGTGAACATCATAAACCGACCCATTCTCAAAAACGACTGTGGGCGGTTCGGTAAACAACCGATCTGTTGATTCAAGATTCTCAAACCACAACGCCTGCACACTCTGTATCCTGCCAATTACAGCCGCCTTATTTTCTGAACGGGGATTTACGGCAATCTGAATTACAGATGAATGTTCGGGTAAGGAGTAGCGCGTTTCTATAGTTCCGGTGCGATTATCAATAGCCACTAACTGCATCTGATTCGCAACGGTTTGCATGGCATAAACTTTATTGCCGCTTACCTCAGGAGAAAACAGACGTTCGCGATTTGTAAGCCGTTCTGAATTGCTTTTTTCTATGTAAAATCTGTTTAGATCTGCAGTGAATAGATTGTCGTATCTGGCGTCTGCATAATATCGTGAGTAGGTGATGATTTGTGCCTCTGAATCAAAATGGTAGATGTAATCTGAGGTAATGGATACTTCGTGGAGCAGCTCGGCCCGGCTGCTATCGAGCTGATATGTGTAAAAGCCTGATGATCTGTTGCAAGACCTGTTAAAGAAAAGTACCGTTTGCGCATCCAGCCACTGCGGGCGGTTCTGTCGAAGGCAACTGCCCTGAAACGGCAAAACTTCTGCCAACGTATCGGTCGGGTTTTTAATCTCTTCAGTTCTGCTCTCTTCTGTGGTATTTCTTTCCTCGCTGAAAACATCATACAGCTGATTTGGCCACAGGCCTGTGCTTCTGCGCAGTGCCGTTCCAAAACCTAAAAAAGGCCATTTGTAATGAAAATTGATCGCCTTCTTTACGCTCTCTTCTCCATATGTATTGAGCAGCCAGTTGCTGAATTCATAGCCGCCTATGTAGTGGCGGTCGAACGGCGGGGTGAAATCCGTTACGTGAAGCAGTTGTCCCATCGACCACTCTCGGCGTGTTTCGAGGTGGGCATTGAATTGATTTCTGAAAAACGCATGATTTCCACGGCCGGCACCTGGAATGGTTCCGTGACTTTCATGGTGAACTGCAATCCCTTCAAACACTCCAAGTGGTGCTGCACCATGCACAGATCGGCGCACATCCGGCGAAAATAACCCGATGGCACGGGTGAATGAGAACGGATTCACATTAAAATGCAGTGCATGAACCAGTTCGTGGGGTACCACGAGTTCGAGCCAGTCTCCCGAACGCGGGTTCATGGTTTTCCCCACAATCGGTGAAAGCTCTATTTCTGAACGAAAATTTAACGGTGCCACAAACCCGTTTGAAAGATCGTTTTCGGGATTGATGATAAACGGAAAGTTTCGAAGACTCCCGCCCACAAGTGTTTGGATGTCGCTATAGTCGCTTTCAAGAATGGCAAGTGTCCGGAATGCCTCATCCTGATAACGCTCCGGGTAAATGACCCTGAACCGCTCCGTATTTATCTCCATCCAGTTTTGACCTGGCGACCTGTATTGGGTTGAATAGAGCTGTGCAATGGCCGCATCAGCCATAAACAGTGTAACTAATATGATAAAAAGTGCTCTTTTTAGCATGGTTTTAAATCAAACAAAGAATATCCAATAAAGGTAAATAAGGGCAAAGATTGTAAGAAAAATTATTCCTGATATACTTAGCCAATATAACCATGCTTTTGGCCTCAGCGATTCCTCTACTTCGGGCTGATGAATTAATTTGTGATTCATAAAAGCCAGAACAGGTGCTGTTAAGAAGGATAGTGTGGTAGCAAGATCAATCAGAAACCGAAACTGATCGCCCAGCAACAGGAGAAGCAGGAGTGTTCCCGCGCTTATTCCAACAAGCAAATAGGCATAGAGCGATGATTTTTCCATGATATCAACCGATAATCTTTTCTGTGTACGCACAATATGCGTAAGTACCCTTGGATAGGTATCCGTTACTGTAAGTGTAGTGCTGAACATGGTTGTAAACGCACAGATGATAATAATCAGATAGGCCCAATCTCCCAAAGAGCTGGTGTATAGTTCAATCAGCTGATTGGAGAAACCGGCTGCACTTGTGGCAAACTCCTGTCCAGATCCGTACATCACAACAGCTCCGAGTGTAAGAAAGCAGAGAGCAATTACAGCCGCACCAATGTAGCCGAGATTAAAATCGAAAAGAACTTCGTTTAGTTTCGGCTTAATGCCGGTTTGCTTTATACGCTCTATCGTCCAGATAGATTGCCAGGCTGAAGCATCTATCGGTATGGGCATCCAGCCCATTAGTGCAATAAGAAAAGCTACGCCGGAAACCGTCCACACTTCCGGGGCGATAATGTCGGGCCTGGGTTGAAAGCCTATGTTTGTAAATGCCAGAACCATAGCTGTGATTGTGGAAAGCGCTAAAATTGTCATCAATACTTTAATGGCAACATCAAGCAGTGCATAGGTATTACGCACCAGGTAAAGCACTGAAAGAAATAGTATAATAGCACTCCAGGCTAATATTGGCAGATCAATCCCTGTTAGATTTGTTGCAAGGCTGGCCGTTACCATGGTAACTGCTGCATGTACTGCAAACATGGTGGAAACTGTAAAAAGAATAAAAATCCAGATTGCAAACCGGCTCATTTTGGCGTATCCCTCAATCATATTTTTTCCGGTTGCCAGGGCGTATCTCGGGCCAAATTCAAGAAAGGGGTATTTGAAAAAGTTTGCCAGCACTACTGCCCAAACAAGAGCAAAACCGAACTCTGCACCTGCGCGGGTTGACTGTACAAGGTGCGAAACACCAATTGCCGCCGCAGCCATGATAAGCCCCGGCCCCAGGCTGTTCCTGATTCCCTTTAATGTTAATTTGCTCATGTGGTTTTAAAACTCTGATATTTAACGTTGTAGATAGATACTATACAAAATTTTACTCCAAGGTCTGATTTCCATTCTTATGATAAAATCGGAACCTTTAAAGGTATATTTTCTTTATTTTTTATATAAGCACATTATAACATTAAGAAACAGGATTGAATAGGTATGGTAAGCAAAAAAACAATTCATGA
>SLGA01000309.1 GCA_007123985.1 Balneolaceae bacterium
CCGTTCAGCAGAAAGAGAAAAAGCCACAGCCAGGCAACAAGGGCAAATGGTTTTTTCTTTTGCCACACTGCAAAAACAACCAGAACCAGCAAGCCAGTTGTTACAACCGGATCTACCACCGATATCACATTCCATGCAATGCGGGTATCTGTAAACGGCCACAAAAGCTGAGTACCGTAGCTGGTAAAGGCATCCATAATGCCCGATGTGGCATAGGCAGCCAGGCTGTAGAGATAGGTTTCTTTGAATGAAAGGTGTTTTCTCATCACAAACCAGAGAAGTGCCGCGGCAATCAAAGCTCCCACCGGTATAAATACAAATGAATGCGTGAACTGCCTGTGAATTTCGATGTTAAAAAGCGGATCGGATGGGATGTGAATGTAGTAATCGAGGTCAGCAAGCATAGCCGCAACAAATCCCGTAACCGCTGCAGGCCTCAGTTTTTCTTTCCCGGAGATTGATGATGATGCCGTTGCCCCGATAAGGCCGTGAGTTAATGGATCCATAGAGTTTTATTCGTCTCGAACGGCATCAGCGGGTTGAATGGCGGCAGCCCTCACGGCCGGGTACCAGCTTGCAAGCAGGCATAGAACCATGGTTCCGCTGAGAATGATGGCAATATCAGAAAAATGGATGGCTACGGGATAGGCATCAATAATAAACGACGATGAGAGTTTCACAAGGCTGAATTCTTTCTGTGCAAGCACCAGTAGAATTCCGGCCACCCCGCCAAGTCCGCAGCCAATCAGGCCAATTCGCAGTCCCTGGCTTTGAAAGATTTTCTTGATTTTTTTGGGCGTCATCCCCATCGAGATCAGCACTCCAATATCCCGCTTTTTCTGAATCACAATCATGGTAAGTGAGCCGACAATATTCAATACGGCTACCAGAACAATAATCATCAGGATAAAATAGGATCCCCATTTTTCGAGCATCATTACATCATAGAGAGGTTTTTGCAGATCGTACCAGGTTTGGATACGGTACTGCGGTCCCAGCATCTCTTCGAGCTCTGCTTTTACTCGTTCGGCGCGATCTGTATCGGTTAGTTTCAAATCGAAACCTGTAATTTCGTTACGCATATTAAACAATCGCTGCGCCGCGGCTATGTCGATGTAGACCATATCCCCGTCAATAATCTGATGCATATCGTAACTGTCGCGCACATCGAAGCGGCTGACTCTGGGTGAAGAAAATTGCGTAAGCGCCCTTCGCATACCTGTGGGGCTAAGCATGGCAAGTTCATCACCTGCACTTAAACGGTAGCGATTAATGAGTGTCTCACTGACCACCACTCCCGGCCTGCCACCTTGCACCGACAAATCAATCTGATGATCTTCCCTAAGATCGGTAATCGTAAAATCGCTCTCCATATCGATACCGCGAACATTTAAAACTTCGTTGCGTCCGTTCTGAAAAACCATCATCGCCTTACCCTCTATGTAGGGTGAAATTTGTATCACTTCATCATGTGCCAGTATGCTGTTCATCAAATTTTCATCGAAAATCATGGTCGGTTCGTCCACCATTTCAATGCGAATATCCGGGTCGAATGAGAGCAGATATCCCCGAATAACTTCAAAGAAACCATTAAAAACCGATAAAATAACAATAAGGAGAGCTGTGCCAATTGTGATACCGGCTATACTGATAGACGTAAGAATAGAAATAAGCGAAATGTGCTTTTTCGAAAAAAGATAGCGTCTCGAAATAAATTGAATGACGTTCATTCTGTATATTTGAATTTAAACCAATCATTAGATTCCTTTTAATACCCAATTTCCGCCTAAAATTACTATCTTTAGCGGCCTATCAGATAATCTAACCGGTGAGATTGCAGTGACTTTAAAAATCGAAGAAATTAAGGCAATATCCAACGGAGAACATGGGGATCTATTTTCCGTCTTAGGATTGCATACAATACGTGTTGAAAAAAAGGAAAAGCTTGTGGTTCGCTGTTTCCGGCCTGATGCCAAATTGGTCACGGTTTTGCCCGATAACGGCAAGCCTATAGAACTGAATCGCATCTCAGACGAGGGGCTTTTTGAATACCTGTTCCCACGCAGAAAGAATCGGTTTTCATATAAAATCAAAGTTCAGCCATATGTGGGGGATGATTACACCATCGAGGATCCGTACAGATTTGGCCCGCAGCTTACCGATTTTGACATGCAGCTTTGGGGAGAGGGAACTCATCACCATTCGTACAGATTTATGGGTGCCCACACAAAAACAGTGGAAGGTGTAGACGGCACACACTTTGTAGTAACAGCACCTGCTGCGAGCAGAGTTAGCGTGATTGGCTCGTTCAACAACTGGGATGGCCGTGTGCACGGAATGCGAAAATATTACGACCAGGGATTATGGGAAATATTTATTCCACATGTAACCGATGGCGACCTTTATAAGTTTGAAGTTAAAAGCCACGAGCAGAGCGCACCTTTCAAAAAAGCCGATCCTTACGCGCGTTTTTCCGAACTGAGGCCGGGCACCGCATCGAAAGTGTGGAACAGCTCTTACAAATGGAATGATGGCGAATGGATGGAGCAGCGTTCAAAACGAATTCATCACGAAGAGCCCATTTCAGTGTATGAAATCCATCCGGGTTCGTGGAAACGAAAAGTTGGGGCTGATCCCGGCTTTCTGAGTTACCGTGAACTTGCCGATGACCTTGTTCCGTACATTAAAGAGATGGGTTTTACCCATGTGGAGCTAATGCCGATCGCAGAGCACCCTTATGATCCCTCTTGGGGATACCAGATAACCGGTTATTTTGCCCCTACCAGCCGGTTTGGTAACCCTGATGATCTGAGATATTTCATTGACCTGTGCCACCAGGAAAACATTGGTGTGATTGTGGATTGGGTTCCGGCTCATTTCACCAAAGATGACCATGGCCTGCGTCGCTTCGATGGTACCGCTCTTTATGAACATGAAGATCCGCGGCAGGGTGAACATAAAGATTGGGGAACACTCATCTTTAATTTTGGCCGCTCGGAAGTTCAGAATTTTCTTTTGTCTAATGCCATATACTGGCTGGAAGAATTTCATGTTGATGGCCTTCGGGTGGATGCCGTTGCTTCGATACTCTATCTCGATTACTCGAGGGAAGAGGGTGAATGGATTCCCAATCAATACGGAGGGCGCGAAAACATTGAGGCGATCTACTTTATGAGGCGCTTCAACGAAATTACCCACGAATATTTTCCCGGAGTGCTAACCTTTGCCGAAGAGTCAACATCCTGGCAGGGAGTTTCTCAGCCCACATCTTCAG
>SLGA01000196.1 GCA_007123985.1 Balneolaceae bacterium
AGATCTGGCTATGAACAAATTTAACTAATGAAGACACACCGTTAACTGAAAAATCAATAACCATAATCATGTTAAACACAATTATCTATCTAATTCCGGCGGCTGGCCTGGTGGCACTCGCCTTTACCTATTTCAAATCGGCATGGGTATCTAAGCAGGATGTTGGTACCGAAAAAATGGCCCGGATCAGCAAAAGCATTTCCGATGGGGCTATGGCTTTTCTAAAGGCTGAATATCGGGTTCTGAGCATTTTTGTGATATTTGTTGCCGTACTTCTTGGAATTCAGGGTTCTCTGCAGGTGGATTCATCACCGCTTATTGCCCTCTCATTTATAGTTGGTGCTTTCTGTTCCGGGCTTGCGGGCTTCATTGGGATGAAAGTTGCAACGAAAGCAAACGTCCGAACCACCAACGCCGCAAGAACAAGCCTCGGCGAAGGGCTGAATGTTGCTTTTAATGGCGGTTCAGTTATGGGGATGGGTGTAGTTGGCCTGGGTGTACTTGGAATAGGCCTTCTGTTTGTGCTCTACACAAATATGTTTGGTGTTGAAAATATCCAGCAGGTACTCACTGTAATTACCAGTTTTTCATTTGGAGCATCATCAATTGCGCTTTTCGCTCGTGTGGGTGGTGGTATTTACACCAAAGCAGCTGATGTGGGTGCTGACCTTGTAGGTAAAGTTGAAGCCGGTATACCGGAAGATCACCCGTTAAACCCTGCAACTATCGCAGATAACGTAGGTGATAATGTTGGCGATGTGGCCGGTATGGGTGCCGACCTTTTCGAATCGTATGTGGGTTCAATTATTGGTACGATGGTTCTTGGTGCAGCGTTCATGGGCCTTGGCGGTTTTGAAACAAGCAACGAATTTGGCGGGTTAAATGCTGTTCTTCTGCCACTGGTACTTGCCGGTGTAGGTATAGTAACATCAATACTGGGTACTTTCTTTGTGAAAGTAAAAGATGGTGGAAACCCCCAGAAAGCTCTGAATACTGGTGAATTTGTTTCTGCCGGTATCATGTTGATTGCTTCCTTCCTGATTATCAACTGGATGCTGCCTGACCAGTGGGAGTTTGCAGGGCAAACCCTGAGTGCAATGGGTGTTTTCTGGGCCACTATTTTTGGACTGGCTGCCGGTCTGTTGATTGGTCTCATTACCGAGCACTATACAGGTACAGGTACAAAGCCTGTATGGGGAATTGTTAAGCAGTCTGTAACTGGTTCTGCAACAAATATTATTGCAGGTGTGGGTGTCGGTATGATTTCAACCGCAATTCCAATCATTATCATCGCAACTGCAATTCTGGGAGCGCATCACTTTGCAGGTCTTTACGGAATTGCGATTGCCGCTGTAGGGATGCTTTCAAATACAGGTATTCAGCTTGCCGTTGATGCTTACGGCCCTATTTCTGATAACGCAGGCGGTATTGCAGAAATGTCTGAATTACCACCGGAAGTGCGTCAGAGAACAGATAAACTTGATGCAGTAGGTAACACAACGGCTGCCATTGGTAAAGGTTTTGCAATTGGATCTGCTGCTCTTACTGCTCTTGCTCTATTTGCAGCCTTCATAACATCTTATAACGTTGCAAATCCAGATAGTTTGCTCACCGGTATCGATATTACCATGCCGAAAGTAATGGCAGCTCTTTTTGTTGGTGCAATGCTTCCGTTTCTCTTTTCTGCTCTTTCCATGCAGGCTGTGGGCCGTGCCGCTATGAAGATGATCGAAGAAGTTCGCCGTCAGTTTAAAGATATTCCTGAACTACGGGCAGCTCTCGATGTGATGACCAAAAACGAAGGAAAAGCTCAGAAGGATTGGTCAGACGCCGATCAAAAAACATTTGAAGCTGCCGACGGTAAAGCCGAGTATGCTAAATGTGTTGAGATTTCAACCACAGCATCCATCCGCGAAATGGTAGCACCGGGTCTTCTGGCTGTTATCGTACCGGTACTGTTTGGTTTTATTGGCGGGCCGGAAATGCTTGGCGGTCTTCTTGCAGGTGTAACCGCATCTGGGGTTTTACTGGCTCTGTTTCAGTCGAATGCAGGTGGAGCGTGGGATAACGCCAAGAAAATGATCGAAGAAGGTGTTGAGATCGATGGTGTGAAGTACGGAAAAGGATCTGAGCCGCACAAAGCAGCTGTTGTGGGTGATACTGTGGGTGATCCGTTCAAAGACACATCAGGCCCATCACTGAATATTCTTATTAAGCTTATGGCTGTTGTAGCTCTTGTTATTGCCACAATGATTTAATCCAGAGCATTTTACAACGTAAAAAACCCCGGTGAGCGATCATTCGGGGTTTTTTGTTTCCATCTGATAAGGAATCTTATTTTTATCTCTATATGAGATATAGATAAGATATTATTAGTCACACCAATCGATAGCTAAAATTTGACATCAAGCTAAAATATCATGGACATTTTTAAACTTATATTTGAACACGATCTTCGCCTCGATCAGTTAAAAGGGCGCCATCTCGAAAGAGATACGCAAGAAGTTTCATTGAGTATAGAAGATTTTATGAAACCCGATCCCACCTATTCCAAATTTTATATTTCGGGTACTGTGCTTGAAGAGGAGAAATTTGGCCTGAATTGTCTATCAAAGTTTAATGCCGTTGTCCGGTCACTTTCCGATGCGTTGGGTGAGTTCAACCTGTTTCACGAAGGTGTAAAAACTTCTCTTAATGCGGTTTTAACATCAGCAGAAATTGGGGACGCTGTTATTCTGTCGAAAAATGAAAAAATTGATTGGGATGTAAGCTCTTTGAAGATTGATTCAGACAGCAACATTGGCCATAAAAAAGCTGAGCTGGCAGAAGTTCTGGAAGCGGGCGACCTTGTTCTATACAAAGAACATGCACACCAGGGGTTTGATCTTCACCTCTTTTCACGCGATAACATCTACCCAAATATGTTTTATCCGGTGCAGAAACTTGTGAGTCCGGAGTTCAGGTTTTTCAGCATCAACGGGAAGCGTATTCGCTCAGAGAAGCACTTCTATTTCGAGACGTGGACTCTCCACCGGCCGCCACATGGAGCTGAAGAAGTATTTCCGGAAACGAAATTATAGAGTGTTCATTTTTTTTTATTTTTTCATAATCAATAGCGGACTGGTCTTTGTTTCATAGGAAGCGCCTGAATAGTCACCATATACCTTGTGAAGAGTAGGGTTTTCTGATATAAACTGGTGTTCAAACCAGGATCAATCATACAATTTTAGCCGTTCCAGGTAGTAAATATCTTCAGGAAGAGAGGACCCGGA
>SLGA01000275.1 GCA_007123985.1 Balneolaceae bacterium
AAAATATCTTTGCTTCCATCAGCTGGTTTGATGAATCCGAATCCTTTTTCTGCGTCAAACCACTTTACGTTTCCTTGTTTTGTCATTGTATTACTAGTATTGGTATTGTTAAAATCACCCGAGAGGGTCGTTCAGAAGAGATGAGTTGTTTTATCGCGTCACAGTCCAAAGAAGGGCCTTACCGGGAGTATTGTTGTTATTAAGAGTTAGTAATGTACCGTTTCTGTTTGCCAAATGCTATTATTCTCCGGGATTAAATTTTTAAACCCATAAAATCAATCAAATAAAGCATCAGGAAACATGCTTTAGCACACTTTTCCTGTTTCCGGGTCAATATAACAGGCATCGCCGGTTATCGATCTTTGTATGCGCAGTTCTTCTTCCAGTTCTCTGAACCACTGCTCAATATCTGCCCTTCCTGTAATTTTTTCTTTCCCATCGATGATAAAAACGGGCAGCTTGTCTTTTAATTCTTCCGTTTTAAATGCCAGCCTCAGACTTTTCATTTTATCCTTCAACTCTAAACCATATTCATCTTGCTTCTGAGTGTGTAATTCAATCATAAGTAAAAAATGTAGTTCCAATAATCATTCGCTTAAACTGCTAATAAGGCGCATTCTGATCAAGTATTAAATGATAAAAATCCATGAGTTACTCATATCAAGTCTTCTAATATCAGATTTATCTGCTTAAAAATTACGCCCACAGCTGTTATGCGTTCATTTTTGAACTAAACAAATTTTGTCGTATCACTCTGATTATTAAATAATTCTTTTGCAAAATGGTAGCGCTTCAATACATTTGAAATAATTTGAAAATGAGTTTGCTTTATTCCATTTAAAACTTGCATTTTGATCTGTATAAGCAATTAAACAGAACTTTCAGGAATTGATTTTCTACCTGTCGATTCCTTGTTAAAGATACCGCTCACAAGGCAAATATTTTGCCGGATTCGGCTGTTTTTATAACTAACACTACACGGAGGACTACCAGAAAATGAAAGAGTATGTAATAGGAATCGATATTGGCGGAACATTTACCAAAACCGGCTTTGTTGACAGAGACGGTAATATAGTCGCAGAAAACTCATCCCCAACAGATATTTTCGATAATGTTGAAGACTACATCAAAAATCTGGTCAAAGAGTTAAAAGTAGCCGAGAAACAACTCGAAAAGCCGTACAAAATACTTGGAATAGGCGTAGGAGCACCCAATGGAAACTATCATAAAGGTACTATTGAACAAGCTACTAACCTGAAGTGGCAAGGTATAGTGCCATTTGCTGAAATGTTACAGAAACATTATGACCTGCCTGTTAAATTAACCAACGATGCCAATGCCGCAGCACTTGGTGAAAAAGTTTACGGTGGTGCAAAATACATGAAAGATTTTGTAATGGTTACCCTTGGAACAGGCCTGGGCAGTGGTATCGTTGTAAATGGTGATCTTGTTTACGGCCATGATGGATTTGCCGGTGAGCAGGGACATGTAAATGTTGTTGAGAACGGCAGAAAGTGCGGCTGCGGTAATCAGGGATGCCTTGAAACCTATTGCTCCGCTCCCGGGATCAAACGAACCGTTTTTGAACTGCTTGCTAAAGATACAGAAGGCTCTGAACTTGTAAATTACACGTTTGATGAACTTGATTCAGAGATCATCTTTAATGCAGCTGAAAAAGGTGATCCTGTTGCACTAAAAGCTTTTGAGCAAACCGGAAAGATTCTTGGCAAGCACCTTGCCGATACCGTAGCTTTATTCAGCCCTTCAGCTATTTTCCTCTTTGGCGGCCTTGCCAAAGCTGGTGATTACATTATAAACCCAACCAAAAAATGGTTGGAGCACTTTGTAATGAGGTTGTTTAAAGACAAGGTGAAAATACTGCCATCGCAGCTTATGGGTAAAAACGTAGCTGTACTGGGAGCCAGTGCTCTTATCTGGAACGAGCTGGATAAATAGAATCTCTTAACCGCACGGCATACTTACCGTGCGGGTTTTAAAGAAGAATACAGCAATACACCTACAATAGTGAAATAAACAATGCTGTTTACAAAGCCAATCAACCTTAAAGATTAACTAACTAAAAACAATCATGCCGAACCAAGACAACAACACCTTAAAAGTGGGAATGATGTTTATTTCCATGATTTTCTTCATTTTCGGGTTTGTCACAACGTTCATTATCACACTGAGTGATCCCGTAAGAGAAGCTTTTGACCTGAGTTACACTCAGGCCTTCCTTGTTAACTTTGCTTTCTTCATTACTTACGCCATATTTTCTATACCGTCGGGTACGGTGGTGAAAAAATTCGGGTATAAAAGTTCAATTGTATTTGGTTTAATTTTAATAGCAGTAGCCAGTTTCCTGTTCTTCCCTGCCATTCAGATTGAATCGTACATATTCTTTCTCGGTGCAATATTTATTCTAGCTCTTGGAGTCGTTTTACTTCAAACTGCAGCGAATCCTTATGTAACTGAACTCGGACCACCGGAAACTGCTTCCGGCCGGCTTAACCTTACACAGTCACTGAACTCTATTGCAACCTGGCTTGCTCCACTTCTGATTGTATTCCTGATTATCCCTGCTGCCGTAGATGTAGGTGAAATTGCAGGGGTTGTTGAGCCCGGAGATCTTGTTCTTCCATTTATGCTGATTGGTGGTATTGTACTGGTGATTGGTATAGCCATAAAAATGATTAAACTTCCAGAAATGAGCCAGGAAGGTCTTGGCAATTTTTCAAGTACCTTCAAGTATCGGCATATGCTTCTTGGAGCTGTTGGTATCTTCTGTTACGTGGGTGCTGAAGTGGGAATTGGTACTGCTATCTCCTTATACATCGTTGAACCGGGTGTTGGTGGCGGAATCAGCAGAGATCTTGCCATTAAGTTTGTAGGCCTCTACTGGGCCGGTGCCATGATTGGCCGGCTGTTTGGAGCCATATCCCTTTCTGATGTTAAAAACGCCGGCAAAAAACATGCTATGGCGCTTGGCGTAATGGTTTGGGCATTTATTGTAGCGTTCATTACGCTCGACTTTGAGGTTAACATGGCACTTATCTTTTTAGGCTTTGCCGTTGCTAACTACCTGTTTATGCAACTTGGAACCGGACAGGCCAATAAAGTTCTTGCCATCTTTGCATTCCTGGCAGCAGCTCTTGCCGTTACATCTATGCTCTCAACCGGGCAACTGGCACTCTGGACCATTGTAACCATCGGCCTCTTTAACTCCATCATGTTCCCGAACATCT
>SLGA01000060.1 GCA_007123985.1 Balneolaceae bacterium
CACGTCTGATAAATTTTAGAGCTCTGGTTCGGTTCTGCCTTCAGCTTTTACTATTTTAGGAGCAAATAAACTTGAAAGGAACCGCTTCCAATGCTGGCTATTTTTGTCGTTGTAACCATTAGTTACTTTATCGGTGCAATTCCCAGTTCGCTCTGGATGGGAAAGATTTTTTTTAAGGTTGATATACGTGAACACGGAAGTGGAAATGCAGGAGCAACCAACACGTTCAGAATATTAGGCTGGAAAGCCGGCACCATTGTTCTTCTGTTTGATTTTGGAAAGGGCCTGCTAAGCACACTGGTTATCAGCCAACTGGCCTGGCATATCGGGAGTGGTCCGGTTACCCTCTACGCCAACTGGGAAGTAGATTCCATGATATTGATTTTATGTGGTGTGGCGGCTGTAATTGGGCATATGTTTCCCATTTATGCAAATTTCAGCGGGGGTAAAGGTGCTGCTACCGCTTGTGGTATGCTTTACGGAATTGAACCGGTATCCATTAGCATATCACTGGCAGTTTTTCTGATTGTAATGTTTTCAACCCGTTATGTATCATTAGGTTCAATCACATCGGCATTTATCTATCCATTTTCTCAGTTAATATTACGATATCTATTTAACTGGGATATCGACGGCAGTATAATTGTATTCAGCAGTGTTATTGCGGCCGGTATTATCATCAAACACAAAGGAAATATTAAGCGTTTGCTGGAAGGAAATGAGAACAGAGTAGAGTCATTCAAACCATCAAAAGGCAGATTACAAAACGAACAATCATCAGCGTGAAAAACATAAGCATCATTGGAGCGGGCAGCTTTGGTACGGCTATTGCCCTGGTATCGGCATCAAACGGGCATTCTGTATCTATCTGGGCAAGAGAGGGTGAGGTAGTGAATGGTATTAATCAAAAACATGTAAACCCATCGTACCTGTCTGACATTAAATTACCTGAAAACGTTACAGCATATCATAGCCTGGAAGAAACACTTAAAGATGCTGATTTGGTTGTATTTGCCACACCTACACACGCAATGAGAGAGGTAAGCGGTAAAGCCAAGCGTTTTTTAAAAGGTGACGAAATCATCATTTCCGTAGCAAAAGGAATAGAGCAGGATACACTCTTAACGCCATCACAAATTCTTGTGAGTGTACTTGACGGAGTTGTACTTGAAGATCAAATAGGTGTGCTTACAGGTCCAAGCCACGCGGAAGAGGTGGGCCTTTTGAAAGCAACCACGGTTGTTGCAACAGCATATTCAAAAAGAGTAGCGCGAATAATTCAGGAAACATTTATGACCACGATGTTCCGGGTATATCTGAACCAGGATATCATTGGGGCAGAAATTGGGGCTGCACTGAAGAATATTATGGCTATTGCTGCCGGAATTGTGGATGGTGCAGAACTGGGTGATAACGCCAAAGCCGCACTCATAACACGCGGCCTGCACGAAATGAAGAGAATGGGTAGCACGTTGGGAGCATCACAGGATACATTTTCAGGGCTTACTGGTATGGGCGATTTAATTGTAACCTGTACAAGCGAGCACAGCCGCAACCGCTATGTGGGTTTCAACATCGGAAAAGGTAAAACACTGGATGAGATCACATCAGGGATGAATATGGTAGCGGAGGGTGTGAAAACAGCACGGTCTGTACATCAGTGGTCTATAAAAAACAATGTTGAAATGCCAATAACTGAAGCTGTGTATAAAGTGCTCTTTAAAAATATGGATCCAAAAGATGCTGTTAATGAGCTTATGACTCGGAATGCTAAAGATGAAATAATGATTTAGGAACGCAAGGTACTTGCTTTGTATTCGTTCATCAGAAGTACACAGTACAAGAATTCATAAACGGTTTACAGTAAACCACTACCTTCGGCGAAAGCAAATTGAAAATATGATGCTCCCCAACGGCGAAATCAACATCTCCAGCATGAGCTCTTCCGATCTCAGGAATCTCATCCAGACCGGAGAAGGAACATATCTCGAATTTAAAAAAACCACTCCATCCCCCGAAAAAATAGCACGTGAAATAGCAGCTTTTGCTAACACTGGGGGCGGCACTATTCTAATAGGTGTTGACGATTACAAGAATGTTACCGGTATATCGGGCTATTTTGAGGAGGAGTTTTTACTGCATAAAGCAGCCTATGATCACTGTGTGCCCTCCGTGCCGATAGAAATTGAGCTTGTACATTATGGGCAGTGCGATGTAATGGTTGTGAGGGTGCCCGAAGCTGAAAACAAGCCTGTTTATAACAAAGGAAAAAAGAAGCGGCTGGTTTTCGTCAGAGAAGCAGATGAAAGTATTCTGGCAAGTGATGAATTAGCACAGGTGCTTAAATTCAAGCACTCGAAAAATGGAGTAACGTTCGAGTATGGTAAAAATGAACAGATGTTATTTCGGTTTTTAAACGAATACGGTGAAATTACCGTTTCGAAGTATTCGCAGGTAGCAAACATAACAAGCTACCGTGCTTCCAAAATTCTGGTTAATTTAGTGAGTGCCGGCATTCTGAATCTGTTCAGACGGTCGGACACCGATTACTACACATTTGCTAACGTAACAAAATAAATCAACAGGGCACCAATGGCGGTTCACGAAGAAAATTTAGATGATGTAATTGCTTCCCTTATCGATTTGGATTCGGAAGAAGAAGTTCAGGGTACAACTATACAGAATACAGAGGTTGACCCTGTGAATTTAACCGGGCGGGCGGCAAGGCAGGTTTTGAAAATCAAAGAGAAAGAGAATCTTGGTGATGAACTTTACCTGCGGGTAGCTGTTGAAGGAGGGGGCTGTTCAGGGCTTAGTTATAAACTCGGGTTCGACATCCGAACAGATGAGGATGAAGTAGTGATAAGCCAGGGTCTTGAAATTATCATTGATCCAAAACATATGATGTATCTGAATGGCATCGAGATTGATTTCCCCGATGGGCTGGATGCTCGTGGTTTTACGTTTGATAATCCGAATGCGAGCGAGTCCTGCGGGTGCGGATCATCTTTTGCGGTGTAATCAGCAGATAATACCTAATTAATTAAAAGGCAATTTTTGATTACAGATAAACGACATCAATTGAGTTTAGCTTTAGCGTTTTTCACAATTTTTTGAATCTCACTTTCTGATACAACCGTTTTTTTTCCGCAGTAATGGCAAACCATCTCCTGATCCTCACCTTCCATCTCTTTAAGATCATCGTAGCTGAGTAGTGCCAGTGCATTTTTAAATCTTTCTGGGCTGCATCTGCAGAAAAAATGTACCGGTTGCCGGGTTAGCTCTTTTATGGTGAAGGGTGAACCGGCAAGTTCCATAATTGTGTCGATGTACATTTCGTCAGTGAGCAGTTCTGAAATCGGAGGTAGTTTCTGCACTGTTTTTTCAAGAGTTTCCATAACAGAATCATCCGCACCGGGCATGCGTTGAATCAATATTCCTCCTGCATGTTCGACGTCTCCGTTATCTTTCAGGCTTACATCCAGCAGAACCGCAGAGGGCACCTGTTCTGACTGAACCAGAAAATGAGCCACATCCGAAAGAATATCTCCGCGGGCTATTTCAATGGTACTGGTTCTTGGTTCAGCTTCATTGTAGAGTATTTTTGAAACAGTGAGCAGTCCCAGGCCTATACCCTCCCCGATTTCTGTTTTACCGCTGCTGTAATCAAGCTCAGCCTCAGGTTTTTGAACAAATCCTCTTACTTCACCCACACGATTGGCCTCCGCCCGGATCATTCCCACGGGTCCGTTTCCTTCAAATCGCATGGTTACACGCTCTTCACCTTTCAGTTCAGAAGCAAGTAACATGGCCGCAGTAAGTGTGCGCCCAAGCAATACAGTGTTCAGGAGTGAAAGATCATGATTCTCTTTAGCAGTCTGTACCACATCAGTAGTTTTTACCACACTGATTTTAAACCGGCCGTTTTTTTCAATTCCTTTAATAAGGCGATCTTTAAACTTAAACTCTTTCTTTTTTAATGACATGAATTTGAATGGATGAATAATTGAGATGAGTAAACAAGAATTGTGTTCGATAACGTTGCAAAGGTAAAAAGATTAAGTGATCACTTCATCAGGATTTTTTGTGTCTGATGAAATTTTCAGCAAAAAAAAAGCAACCTGCGATTAAACAGGCTGCTTTATTGTGAACCATCAGGGTATATTTAGGCTCGGTCTCTCAAATACATTTCACCCATGCGTTTGGAAAAATGGCTCTTAGACGAGTAGATTGTACCCAGGCGTCCTACACCGGCAATTCTTCTCTCAGCGAGAATATTGGAGGCTACATTTGTAGTGACACCATTTTCCTCTGCAAATTTGAAGATCTCAATCGTGGTGTCGTAAATACGTGATGTTTTTTCCAGGGCCTGCTGTTCGTTATATCCCTCCATTTCACTGGCAATATTTATGATACCACCGGCATTTATTACATAATCAGGTGCATAAAGAATACCTATTTCCCTTAGCAGTTCACCATGTTTTTTCTCATCATCCAGAATGTTATTTGCTCCGCCGGCAATAATATGGCAATTCAGATGGTGAATGGTATCATCATTCACTACACCACCGAGTGCGCATGGGCTGAAAATATCCACATTCAGCGTATAGATCTCATCAGCTGTTACAACGGAAGCACCCACTTCGGCTGCAAGACGCTCTGCTTTTTCAGAAAAAATGTCAGAAATAAATAGCTCGGCATGTTCACTCTTTAAATGCCGTGCGAGATGCGAAGCCACAGAGCCCGCGCCTTGAATGGCAATACGCCGGCCGTTGAGTGAGTCGCTGCCAAAAGCCTGCTTGGCTGCAGCTTTAATGCCCATGTAAACACCATACGCAGTAACAGGTGAAGGATTACCACTGCCTCCAAGTGATTTTGGAATTCCGGTAACATATTTGGTTTCAGCGAAAATCCACTCCATCTCTTTTTCGGTCATACCAACATCCTCGGCGGTTATGTACCGCCCGGCGAGTCCGTCAACAAAACGGCCGAATGCACGAAAAAGCTGTTCGTTTTTATCTGTTTGAGGATCTCCGATGATAACAGCCTTTCCACCACCCAGATTCAGTCCGGATATGGCGGCTTTATAGGTCATACCCCTGGAGAGGCGAAGTACATCTTTTACTGCGTCTGCTTCTGACTTGTAATTCCACATTCTTGTGCCGCCAAGCGCCGGACCTAATGTGGTATTATGGATCGCAATAATTGCCTTCAGGCCGGCTTCGGGGCGTGAACAAAAGACAATCTGTTCGTGTTCAAGATTTGCGAGCTCCCCGAACAGAGGAAAATTTTTCTCTGATGTTTTTTCTATTTTTGGAATAAGTAGTGATTCTTGCATTGCAGTTCTTTAAAAATGTTGCGTCTCGTGCTTAAAAAAGCGCTTCCATAAGATAAATAAAAATCCATTGTGATTACAGTTTAATTATGAAATTCAACAGAATTTTTGCTATCAAAAACTTTTGTAACAGATTGGGGGTGATGGGGATGTATAATGCAGAAGAATTGAAGCACCCGGCTTTCAATGAATGAAAGCCGGATGAAATCCATTTTTTAAGATTGATTCAAAAATAGAGGAAAGGTCATGACAAAATATGTAGTACATAAAGCAGTGGTAGCGGGGCTTATATTTTTTATCGCAGCTATTTTTCAAACGGATATATTGTATGGCCAGCGGGTCTCTATAGATGCAGAGACGGGCGGAGCATGGTACAGCAGAAACGATGTACGCATACCCAATGATGGAGGCACCCGTTTCAACATGATTAATCTGATCGGGAATGATATTGAACCCTACCTTCGAATCAGATTAAATGTAACTCTTGGAGAAAGGCATACCATTCGAGCCCTTTATGCTCCTATTCGAAGTTCAGACAGTGGTTTTTTTGCTGAAGATATCATTTTTGAAAACTCAACGTATGAAGCTGTCACAGCCATTGATGGAACATACCAGTTTAACACATATCGCCTCACATACAGGTACACATTTTATGATCGTTTTGGCTGGACCCTGGGCGCAGGTGCGGCAGCACTGATTCGGGATGCCAAAGTTCAGCTTGTTCAAAATAATATCAGCGAAGAGAATACGGATGTTGGTTTTGTGCCTCTTTTGCATTTTTATGCAGAGAGGAGAATCTATTCCGATCTTTCTGCGATATTTGATGTAGAAGGGCTCGCTTCGGTTCAAGGAAGGGCTGTAGATGCATCAATTCAACTAAACTACAGGATAAATAACAATCTAAATTTGTTAATCGGATATAGATTGCTCGAGGGTGGAGCAGATGTGGAGGAAGTGTATAATTTTTCCTGGATTAATTTTGCTTCTGCAACGCTAAGGATTCATTTGTAATTTGATCTTTGGGCGTACTTTTTAAAAAGGCAGATCTTCAAAAAAACCCGGCCAGTCAGACCGGGTTGTGTTTAATTTTTTTTCGGGAAGAGTTGGTATTCAACTTAGGAAAGTTATTTTATTTCACATGCTCTTCAAACCAATTAACAACCCTATTCATGAAATCGAGCTGATGAGCCCGTTCTGTTAAACCATGAGGCTGCCTCGGATAGAGTACAAGCCCGGTGGGTATTCCTTTCATCTCAAGAAATTGATATAGCTGAATCGACTGCTCCGGGTGAACCCGGTCATCAGCCAGGCCATGTGCTACAAGCAGTGGTGTGTTTGCATGATTGAGCCACGCAACGGGTGACCGCTCCCAGTTTTGGCCTGGATTATCGAACCAATAAAGATCCCAGTGTACCACACTCATTTCGTGCGGAATATCGGTTGTTCCAGTAAAGGAGATCCAGTTTGAAAGCCCTGCAAATGTGATACCCGCAGCGAAACGGTCGCTATGCCGAGTGGCTGCCCAGGCCGCAAAATAGCCGCCGTACGAAGTGCCGCTGATACCCACTTTTTCGGGGTCAATCAGACCAAGTTCGTCCAGGTGATCGATGGCAAGCAGAACATCTTCAAACTCTTTTCCTCCAAGATCTCTGTGATTGGCAGATGCAAAACCGGTTCCCCGACCACCGCTGCCTCTGTAATTCGGCTTCAGAACTACATAGCCTTCGTTTGCGAGTATTTGAGTGGGATAAAGAGGCCGAGTGTTCCACCCATTCATGCTGATGCCCTCAGGCCCGCCATGCGGCAGTATGGCAAGTGGATAACGAACACCTTCCTGATAACCAACAGGTTTTACAAGAATTCCTTCAATTTCAAGCTCATCGGCCCCTTTCCAGATAATGGAAGTCTGTTCTCCCAATTCTCGATCACTAATCCAGTTGTTGTGGTGAGTAAGTCGCTGCAGGTTCCCTCTTCTTACATCGCCGACATAGACTTCGCCCGGATGATTTTTGGTATTTACAGATGCAGCAAATACTCTTCGGTTTGCATCCATGCTCACACTTCTGAATATTTCACTCCCGCCACCCGCTATATGTGTTGTGGTTCCTCTGTTCAATTGCAGATTGTAGAGGTACGCAGAAGAGCGTTCAACGGCGGTAAACATCAGTGTTTGTCCGTCCATCCAGCCAACCGTTTCGATGGTACCCTCCCAATTTTCCGGTGTGATGTCGCGGTTGCCGCTTCCGTCGGCCTCAAGAATCCAAAGCCGCTGCGGCAGAGGATCGCTGTACACCTTGCCTGCAACTACTGCAAGTTTAGAGCCATCCGGCGACCAGCTCATCCCGGCTTTTTTCTTCGGTGCATCCATAAGCATGGTTAGTCCTGAACCGTCTCGGTTGATGAGAGCATAACTTGTGTACATTTGCTCCACATCAGCACCCGGTTTATCGCTAATTCTCACGGCAATCCGTTCGCCATCGGGAGCCCAGGAGAAATCCCACACATACGTGTCTTCATCTGTGATGATTTCAGCTTCACCGACTCCTGCCTGTACCCAAAGCCGCATATAGCGGAGGTTCTCACCGGCAACAATCATATCATACCCGCTCTCGCGAAGTGCTCGCAGTTCATCCGAAACAGGATCCATGGCTAAATAGGCAAGCGTTGAGCCATCGGCGCTCCATGAAAAACTACCCAAACCATGTTCAGCATTTGTATGCATTTGAAGGTCAACGCCCGAACGGTTTACCGAATAGATCTGAACCTGGTTGTGGTGATCGGCGAGCCTGGCTGTGAAGTAGAGCCGCCCGTCACTACCCCATTGAGGTGAACCGGCGCTGAGCGGTTTTTCAATTACCGGGGTTGCCTCCCCGCCGCTTACCGGTATCAAATAAAGTTCGGAGTAGTTTCTGCCCACAGATTCGTCTGCCGTTCTGGGAACGGAAAGCGTGTAGGCAATCATCTCACCATCGTGGCTTAATGAAACTGCACCTACAGTTTCGAGGGAAACAACATCTTCAGGTGATAAGCCTTGTGAGTAGGTTAAACCTGTGAGAAAAAAAGTTAGAACCAGGGTTAGGTAATATATTCGTATAGGTTTGGAAAAGTTCATGGTAGATCAATTAAGATTTCAAAAAATGATGCATATCCCTGAAATATAAACCTTGATAAGTGATTAGAAAATGTACCTTCAAAAAATAACTGTTATAATCTGGTGATTATGAAAAATTTCTCTTTTTATAAAAATGTTTCTGTTCTTACCGATTTTACACAGGTAGCCGACAGCAGATTTTATAAGCCCGCACCAGATGACTGGTGGCTTGTTTCAGCTGATATCACAAACTCAACGCAGGCTATAGAAGAAGGGAAATACAAGGAGGTGAATATGGCCGGCGCTTCTGTTATCGCGGCCATATCAAATATATTTAATGAGACTTCAGAGCTTCCATTTGCATTTGGAGGTGATGGTGCTGCAATTTTGGTGCCGGATAGCCATTTAGATTTAGTTGATAATGCTCTGAAATTTTGCAGAAATGCGGTGTTGCAAAATTTTGGATTAGTCATGAAGACCGGGAGAATCAGGGTTCAAGAGATTCACTTAGCCGGGCATGAAGTTGCAGTTGCAAAACTTAAATTGTCAGAGTTTATCAGTTTACCGGTTTTTTGGGGTGATGGCATTTCGTACGCGGAGGAACTGATTAAGCAGGCAGAACACGAGTCGGTACAAATCGACGAAATAGAAGATGTGAGTATGGAGGGACTGGAGTGCCGGTGGCAGGAGATTCCGCCTGAGCATGATGAAATCACATCATTTATCATAAAAGCAGCAGGAAAAAGTGATGTAGAAAAAGCGTCAATTTATGCTGAATGCATGAATAAAATCGGAGAGGTGTACGGCTCACTCGAGCATAAAAATCCGGTTTCTATAGAGAAACTGTCGTTTTCAAGCAGCCTTAAAAAGTTGTCGGTAGAGTGGAAAATGAGAACCTGGAAACCATCATTGAAACGTCGTTTAGGCTACGCTATGAAACTGGTATTTCAACTGGCAGCGGGTAAATATTTGATGCATCGCAAGATACAAACCAAAAATACGGATTGGGGCTTATACAAAAGCGATCTAATGAAGCATGCCGATTTCAGAAAATTTGGCGACGGCCTTCGGTTTGTCATCTCGGGTAAACAGCAGCAACGAGAAGAGATGAAAGATTTTCTTGAGATTGCGTACGAAGAAAAGAAACTTAATTACGGTGTTCACAGCTCAAGAGGGCTTATAATTACTTGCTACATTACCAATTATCACAGGCAGCATATTCACTTTGTAGATGGTATGGACGGCGGCTATGCGATGGCTGCCAAAATGATGAAACAGCAGAAAGAGCTTGTTTAAAATCAGATAAAACGGCATGTTTCTATTCCTAAATATTTTGATATATGGAAAAAAAAGAAAAACGCAGGGAGAGGCATAAAAAACTCGAAATTCTCCTGAAACTTACCGGGCAGATCAACTCCGATCTCGACCTGAACAGCGTTTTGTTTAATATTATTGAGGGGGTTAAAGAGATAGCAGAGTGTGAAGCCAGCTCCGTTTTTTTACTCGATGAAGACAAAAAAGAGTTGGTTCTTTCCATACCCAGTGGACCGGCAGGAAATCTTGTTGCCGGCAAACGAATTGCCCTGAATGAAGGAATTGCCGGCTGGACTGCAGAACACGCCAAACCCTTGCTCGTGAATGATGTTTCTAAAGATCCGCGCTTCCACGGAGATTTTGATCCGTCGGTTTTCAAAACAAACAACATATTATCCCTTCCATTGCTAAATAAAACAGGTAATGTGATAGGGGTGATTCAGGCAGTTAACAAAAAAAGTAAGGATGGATTTTCTGAAGAGGATGTACCGCTATTAAAAGCACTGTCGAGTCAAGCGGCATTTACTATCTCGAATGCGCAGCTTCTCAACGAGCGGAACACGCTGCTGAGTGAAGTTCACCACCGGGTAAAAAATAACATGGCCATCATCTCCGGTATGATGCAGATCCAGGCACTATCTGAGGAGAATATTGATTTAAAAAATAAGCTGTTAATTAATATTATCCGCATTTCCGCGATGGCGTCTGTGCATGAACAGTTGTATAAAGAGTCGGGTTTTTCGAAGCTCAACTTTTCTGAAAACATACATAAAACCATCGATTCGGTTCTCTCTTCACTTGATAACTCCGACCGGGCTGATGTACAAATTGATTGTGAGCCTGTTTTGCTCAATATTAATCAGGCTCTGCCGCTTTCGATGATTATTTGTGAAATGGTATTTCATATTGTTACGAACGGAGCAACAGAAGAGGATTATGAAATCAGGATTGATCTTAATGAGAGTAAATCGGAGGAGATGGTTCATTTGAGGATTTCAGATACCGGCCCTTCTGTAAGGGAATTAATTATCCCAAATGAGGATGATTCGTTACGTTTTCAGCTTATTGATTTGATGGCACAACAGATTGAAGGGAAGATTGAGTACGCCAGTAACCAGGGTAAGAATCAATTCAGACTCACTTTTAAAAAATCGGATGCTGGTGGCTCAGGTAATAAATTTCTGTAGCTTTTTAACGATTATAATATTGTTTCAACACTCCCATACCTGCAATGAGTGCAAGAATTCCAGCAAAGAGCTGGCCAAAAAAGTAAGTAATTAAAACCGGAATCGATTCATCAAAAAGTATAAGAGAGTCAATCATAAAGCCGGAATAGGTGGTATAACTCCCAATTACCCCTGTAAGCAGAAACAGATTGGTATTTCTTTGTTTAACGGATTGTTTAGTTAGCAACGTGTAAAAAAAACCGATCAAAAAGCAGCCAAGAATGTTTTCGATGGAAGTGGCTATAAAGAAGTATCTCTCACCCATCATTTCAAAAACAAATTGATTGGTTCCATGCCTCATACTTGCACCAATAGCCCCACCAGCAGCAACCCACAAAATTTCATTCAGCAGTTTTTTCATTCTATGCACCACTTATCAATTGAATAAATCCATAGCCTGAAATTGTGGCAAGAAATGCCACCACTAACTGTAAAAAAAGATAGACGAACAGCTTTAAAACTGATTGCTTACCAATTTGGTACGCCTCAAGCGCAAAGGTTGAAAACGATGTGTATGAGCCCAGAAGTCCGATTGTGAGAAAAAGTATTTCGGATTGGGTTAAAAGTAGTTCAGCAGAAACCAGGCCAAGAAGTATGCCTGCAAGCAGACAACCGATGATGTTGGCAAGTACGGTTCCGGTCATTACCTCCGATTTTCCGAAAAGCTTCACTGCCAGGAACCCTGTTAAAAAACGGAAGCTTGCCCCGATAGATCCGCCAAGTGCAATTAGTAAAATTTGATTCATGAATCTTAAAATTTTTGACTCAATATATTTGCACTAAGGTCTTGGTACAAATTTTCTATAGAGATGAATTACCATATTGAATCCGGCGTAAAGGTAATCCCGATATTAAAACCAGGTGCTGTTTCCATTCGCCGGAAACCCTCGCCATAGGTAATGTCCATTTCAAGCAGATCGGGAACCAGGGAAATTCGAATGCCTGCCTGATAAAAAGCATCGTCGAAATTTGCGGCTGCAACTTCAGTGAGCAGCGTAAAGCGATCGGTAATCCCGAAATCTCCCCTTATCC
>SLGA01000085.1 GCA_007123985.1 Balneolaceae bacterium
ACCGGTGATATCAATTCTTCCCAAACCTCGGTTGAGCTGATCATGGATTCAAACAAAGAGGTAACCGCTGTATTTATTGAAGAGACTGAAGAAATTGCATTCGAACTCAATCTAAATATTCAGGGTGAAGGTTCGTTAAGCATCAATCCGGAACAGGATGAGTATGTGGATGGGACAATGGTTGAACTGACGGCATCCTCTACTAATGGATGGGAATTTGTAGAGTGGACCGGTGATATCAATTCATCCCAAGCTTCGGTTGAGCTGATCATGGATTCCAACAAAGAGGTAACCGCTGTATTTATTGAAGAGACTGAAGAAATTGCATTCGAACTCGATCTAAATATTCAGGGTGAAGGTTCAGTAAGCATCAATCCGGAACAGGATGAGTATGTGGATGGGACAATGGTTGAACTGACGGCATCCCCTACCGATGGCTGGGAATTCGTGGAGTGGACCGGTGATATTAATTCTTCCCAAACGTCGGTTGAGCTGATCATGGATTCCGACAAAAAGGTTGCCGTTGTTTTTGAAGAAGTCATGTTTGATTTAACCATTAATATTACCGGCAATGGCACTGTAAATATCAACCCTGATTTAGATGAGTTTGAACCCGGTACTCTTGTAGAGTTAACGGCGGTCCCATCTGATGGCTGGGAGTTTGATCAATGGGAAGGCGATCTTACAGGTTCAGAAAATCCCACTTCAATAACCATGGTAAACTCTGCAGTTATTACAGTCTTGTTTACTGAGCGGGAAACAGTGTTTTCAGGCGGAGATGGTTCATCGGGAAATCCTTACCAGGTTTCAACATCAGAGCAATTACAGACAATTGGTGAGTTTGTCGACTCCCATTTCATACAAGTCAGTAATATTAATGCCGGCTCAACATCCGGATGGAATGGCAGTCAGGGATTTAGCCCGATAGGCAGCTCCTCCAATCCTTTTACGGGAACATTCAATGGAAATGAATTTGAAATCTCAGGATTAACCATAGACCGGGATGGGGATGATTATATCGGGCTTTTTGGATTTACCGGGAATGCACAAATAAACAATGTCAGGCTTGTAAATGTGAATATAATAGGAGAAGACATTGTTGGCGGATTGGCCGGAACCAATAACGGACAAATCAGAAATTCGTATGTAACAGGGTTTGTATCGGGCGATGAAATGGTGGGTGGATTGGTTGGTATTAATAATGGGCAAATTACGAACTCGTATTCAGAGGCCAGTGTAGTCGGTGATGATGATCATATTGGCGGACTTGTGGGCATTAATGGCAGCAATGGAGAGATTACAAATTCATTTGCTTCGGGCAATGTGGAGGCAGATGATGCTGAAACTGGCGGATTAGTTGGAACCAACAACGGTGAAATCAGCAACTCATATTCAACAGGTAATGTAACCGGTGACGAATCCGTTGGGGGCCTGGTAGGGGGCAACAGGAACAATGCCCGGATTGTAAATTCCTATGCTACCGGTAGTGTATCCGGGGATGATGAAGTTGGTGGTTTAGTGGGGCGAAATTGGCCAAATGGTGTTATTGAAACTTCTTTTGCCAGCGGAACTGTTTCCGGAGATGATGAAACAGGTGGTTTTATCGGCTGGAACCAGGCTTCATTAGATTCTTGCTACTGGGACAATCAGTCAACCAATCAAGGCAGTGGAGTTGGCCGGGGAAATCAGAATGGATTAACAGGTCTCACTACTTCTGAGATGACGGGTTCTTCAGCCGAAGAGAACATGTCCGGTTTCAACTGGAACAGCATCTGGAGAACTTCAGCCAATTACCCGGTTCTTCAATGGCAGGATTAAAAAATTAAAAACATAGTCAACAAAATTTTTTGCGGTAAAGAATGTATAGATAGTGCATGTATTCTCAGTTTTACCCCAAAACAAAAAAAGCTGCCCAAAATAGTTTGAGCACCTTTCAATGCGATCCGGTCGAAGATGCCGATCCCTCGTCGAAGGTACTCGAACCCTCAACCTTCCCCGACAAGTTTGTCGGGGTCAGGCGTTCTAACCAACAATCTCTATTAGGTTTATTTCTTGATCAACTATTTGGTTGATGATTCGCCGGCTCTTCATTCTTTTTATCCACTTCTCTGCACGAATCGCTTCTGTTTTTGATTCGAATTCTACAACCCTTTTCAGCTCCCATGGTTTTCCGCTCTTAGTTGCTGTAGAATAGCCATCATTATGCTTTTTCAATCGATTCTCAACATTTGTAGTTTGTCCGACGTAAAACCTGTCCAGTTTCTTGCTGTATAGAATGTATATGTAGTGTTTATCCCTCATTCATTTTCTCTGACCCCCACAAACAAAAAAAGCTGCTCAAACCTAATTGAGCAGCTTTAAATGCGATCCGGAAGGGACTCGAACCCTCGACCTCCTGCGTGACAGGCAGGCGTTCTAACCAACTGAACTACCGGACCAATATATCAATAAACTAAATTCCCTTCTTAAATCCGGCAATCGAACTCTCGACATTCCCCGACAAGTTTGTCGGGGTCAGGCGTTCTAATCCCGATCACTCGGGAAACTACCGGACCATTAAATCAAATTTTACTTGTGAATTTCAAGCAGATTTAAATATAAACAGGTTATCCACATGAAGTCAACATTAAATCGAAAAGAAGGTGAGAAAAAAACAAGGGCTCCGGGATCAGCCGGAGCCCTTTATCGGGATGGTGATGGGATGTATGTAAGGAAATAATTTTTTTTCAGAGAGTGCTTAAAATTGCCTCTCTTACCTCCTCACCTTCAGGAGGTACATTAGTCTTAAACCTTCTTACAAGATTTCCGTTCCTGTCAATCAAAAATTTTTCAAAATTCCAGGAAATAGCACCGGTAAAATCGGGGTTTTCGAGGTTTGTAAGTAAATTAAAGAGCGGGTGCTGATCATCTCCCCTCACGGAAATCCGTGAAAAAAGCGGAAAAGATACTCCAAAATTCATCTCACAAAACTGTGCGATCTCCTCATCCGTTCCCGGTTCCTGTCCCCCAAAATTATTTGCAGGAAAACCGAGTACTGTAAAACCTTTGTCTGAATACTCCTCATAAATTTTTTGTAATCCCTCGTACTGGTGAGTAAAACCACATTCAGAAGCAGTATTAACAATTAAGAGCACCTCTCCTTTGAAATCTTCAAGAGAAATGTTTTCACCGTTTATTAGGTTTAGGCTGTATGTGTAAATATCTTCAGTAGAATCTGAATGTACTACCATTGAAAGCATCAGCGTTAGAATTACCAATATTGTTTTCATAAATCATACCATCTATTTTGACGTTTAAATCTTGTTATTGCATTTATCATTCCAAATATGAATAATTTTTTTGTTAAAAAACTCTCCCTCTTCTTCTTTCCGATCATTGTCCTTCTGATTCCGCTTCATTCCCATGCCCAGATGTTCTCTATTGGAGATCCCGAACAGCGCACTGTACGTCCGCTCGGTTCATCCAGCATAGTGGGAGCTGCCTGGGAATTTGCCGACTTTAGCTACCAGGCAGAAGGGGCACAAGAATTTCAAAGGCTTGACTACACCAGCAACCTGATACGCCTTTTCTTTAACAGCCCGGGTTTAGACATAAGCCTCGCTTTTGGTGGTTCCTTCACGGGTATGGACGAACACTCTGCCATTAATATAAACGCACGGTTATACAATAATTTCTTTATAAGCAGGAACCCAAATTTTCAATTCGCAATACCCATACAGCTAACGACCGACCTGATGCAGGTAAGGCGAAATGAAACCAGCGCGGAGTTTCAGCAGAGTTCACTTGTTTTCGGTACCGGTGTATATACGGCATTTCGTATGGGCGACAGATTTAGCCTTACGCTAAAAACCACTCCCAATTACGGGTTCAGTTTTTCACAGGGTTCGCTTTTCGGAGGCGGGCTGTTCCGGTTTGATGCCGGCACTTTTCTTATGATTAATGAACTGTTTGGCAGCAACTCTCTCACAATCGGTTATAATTTTGATTATCGTGCATATCGTATTGAAGGAAACTTAAATGATTACGATTTTACAAGTCACTCCATTACTCTTGGAATAGGCTTTTAATCAGATTGCATGAAAATTGAAAAACTGCTTCTCGAGCTCGAATCACTTTGCGAAAAAGGAGGTTTTTCCATCCGAAAAGAGCGCGGAGGCTTCAGGGGAGATCAGTGCATTATTGAAGGAGACAAACTGATTGTTATCAATAAAAACAGGCCTGTTGAATCTCAGGCAGCGATTTTAGCCCGAGTAATTCTAAAGCTCGATCACGACGATCTCTTCATAAAACCTGCTGTAAGAAAAGAGCTGGAAGCGATCTGGAGCCGGCTAAGAAAATTTGAAGAGGCAGAAAAACGTATTGAAAACGAGTAGAAAAAGATGAAGTGCACATTTCTCGGTACCGGAACATCTATGGGAGTGCCCGTTGCCGGGGGGTTTGGAAAAGAACTGATTGATGGCGATCCGCGAAATCAGCGAACACGATGCTCGGCATGGGTTCAAACAGAGCAAACATCTATCGTGATAGACATCGGACCCGAGTTCAGAATTCAATCTATCCGCTCCGATATTAAAAAAATTGATCTCGTTCTCATCACCCACGAGCACATGGATCACATTGCCGGCCTTGATGATTTACGGGCATATAATTACTCACAAAATGGCCCTGTGCCTCTGTTTACATCAAAAAAGGTGATTCAGTCTATTAAATCGCGGTTTGACTATATGTTTGGCGAGAATAAATACCCGGGCTCAACATCACTGAATATGCACGAAGTTTCCGAGCCCATGCAATATGGTGATGTAACCATCACCCCGCTCCCCTACAATCACGGATATATCGATGTTACCGGATATCGAATTAATGACTTCTCCTACATGACCGACGTAAAGCGCATTCCTGCCGATACACTTGAAAAAGTAAAAGGTAGCAAAGTGTTGGTGCTAAGCGGTTTGCGATGGGGGCCCGAACATCCTACTCACTTAACCATACCCGAAGCTGTTGAAATTGCCACAGAGCTCAACATCCCGAAAACCTATCTGATTCACATGAACTCCTACGTAAATCACGAAGAGAGTAACAGCCGCCTGCCCGACCATGTTGAGTTAGCGTACGATCAGCTCGAAATAAGCATCGGCTAATGAACGTCTTCCTCAGCCAGGCGGTCAATTTCATCAACAACCTCTTTTACAGCCTGTGCGTGATCGAGTTTAAGCACCAGAATGGCATCATCCGTTTCCACTATGGCTACATCATTCACGCCCACCAGTGCAATGGTTTTACCTGATGATGCATCCACTAAATTTCCTGAAGCGTCCTGAATAATGACGGCTGAATCGCCCACTGCGTTTCCATTCTCATCTTTATCTGCCAGTTCGTGAACAGCTTTCCAGCTGCCTACGTCGTTCCATCCAAAACTTGCCGGAACCACATGTACGTGTTCCGCTTTCTCCATAATACCGTAATCTATTGAGATAGATGGGCAGTTTTGGTAAAACGTGTTTATATCTTCCTCTTTTTTTTCAGAAGCGGAAAGCTGTTCCATTTGCTCGTAGATTTCGGGAAGATGCTTTCGAAAAGCATTCACAATGGTTTCAACTTTCCAGATAAAAATACCACTGTTCCAGAGATAATCCCCTGATTTCAGAAAATCGCGGGCTTTTGCAAGTTCCGGTTTTTCTGTGAAATTTCTAACTCTGTAAACTTCCTGTCCGTTTTGTTCAAGGTCTGCTTTGTTCTGCCGCCTGATGTAACCGTACCCGGTTTCGGGGCGATTGGGCTCAATTCCAATTGTAACCAGAGAATTTTTTTTTCGTGCTGTTTTTGATGCAACCTTAAGTACATCCAGAAAACGTTTTGGCTCCGTAATCCGGTGATCAGCAGGGAGCACTACCATTACCGCTTCCGGATTTTTATTATAGAGAAGTGCTGCAGCTGATGCAATGCACGGTGCCGTATTTCTGGCCATCGGTTCACCAATAATAAATTTCTGCTCGAGGCCCGGCAGCTGCTGGTTTACCAGATGAACGTAATCGTTGTTAGTGATTACCATCACATTTTTTACATCAATAAACCCTTCCAGGCGATCAACGGTTTGCTGAATAAGGCTTTTCTTTCCGAACAGCTTTAAAAATTGTTTAGGCTTTTCTCTTGTGCTTTTTGGCCAAAATCTTGTACCTGCACCACCAGCCATAATAACGGCTACATTCATAGAAATAAGTGTTCTGAATTTCCGGTAAACTTACATTCAGAAAGGTAGGCAAAAGCAAATCAAACCAAAATGTTATTTGATCGGGTTAAGGTTATGCTGAATGTTGAACCAACCTCGGACTGACTTTCGATAAATAGCTTTTCTCCATGCGCTTCTACAATATGTTTTACGATAGCAAGCCCAAGACCGGTTCCCCCCTTTTCTCTTGACCGCGATTTGTCAACCCTGAAAAATCGCTCGGTTACCCTGTTCAGATCTTTCTTATCAATACCAATTCCCGTGTCTTTTACATACAACATCAGCTTTTCTTTCGCCTTTTTGTAATCGGTTATGCCAATTTCAACATATCCTCCGGGTTTGTTGTACTTCATGCCGTTCTCAATAAGATTGGTTAGAATCTGCTTGATCTGATTTCGGTCCGCCTTAACCTGGATATTTTTATCAAAATCTTTCACGTGGATTTCGATATCCTCTTTCTGCGCTTTGTACTGCAGAGTTTCCACCACATCCAGAATTACATCGCGCAGGTACATATCTTTAATATTCGATTTCATTTCACCTGTTTCAAGCCGTGAAATTTCCATCAGATCATTTGTGAGAAAAATGAGCCGGTTCACATTTCTCATCGCCTTTTTTAAAAACAGTTCATTCACTTTATCATCGTGAACAGCTCCGTTCAGCAATGTTTCTATAAATCCCTGAATGGCAAATATGGGGGTTTTCAACTCATGAGAAATATCCCCAATAAACTCTTTTCGATAATTTTCTATTTTGTTGAGCCTGGAAAGCTCTTTGTTCACTGAATCACTTGCTTTCACCGTGCGATGGATAAGCATATCAAGCTCGTCTGAACTTTGCGAAAGGTCGCTGTCGTAATCATCAAACTTCTTGCGCGACATGTTTTTGACAATCTTATTCAGCTGCTTTAATCTCTCTTTATGAAGCCTGTCGCTTACAGCATAAACTACCAAAAAACTGATCATAAAAAGGCAGGCCGCCATCAGAAGTATCTGTTGCCAGAAGTAGTCTGTAACAATCCAAAGCAATCCCGCAGCTAACAGCGTAGTGAAAACTGCGGAGGAAATTGCGGTACGGAGTGAGAGTTTTGAGTATGCTTTTTTGTTGAAATCTTTGAGGCTCATTCCTTAAATCTGTAACCTACTCCTTTTACAGTCTCAATATAATGATCTCCAAGTTTTTCCCTTATTTTTCTTACGTGCACATCCACGGTTCGGTCCACCACGTAAATATTGTCTCCCCACACTTTGTTTAGCAGTGTTTGGCGATCGCGAACTTTCCCGCGCTTACTTGCAAGGTAGTAAAGTAGTTCAAACTCTTTTCTTGGAAGCTGAAACTCCTCCTTGCCTTTTATTACAAGATATCGGTCTTTATCAATTTCAAGATCGTGGACTTTCAGTTTCTGTATTTTTTCTTCATTCCCGTCAAACCGCCTTAAAACTGCTTTAATTCTGGAAATCAGTTTTGTAGTGCTTATTGGTTTTGTGATGAAATCATCCGCACCTTTATTCAGACTTTCAACTTCTGTTTTTTCATCGCTGCGGGCGGTAAGAAAAATGATCGGGATATTTTTTAGTTCGGCGTCATCTCGCATCCGGTCGCACACTTCAATGCCATCCATTTGCGGCATCATAATATCGAGCAAAACAAGATTGGGTTTGTACTCTCTGGCCATGGAGATTCCATCAAGGCCATTATCGGCTCTTAAAACCTCAAAGCCTTCTTTTCTCAGGTTATATTCAATCAGATCGAGCAGATCCTGTTCATCGTCAACTACAAGAATGGTTTGTTTCGACAAAGCTGTAATAGTTTGTTGCGATTATTTAACGGCTTTCGTTATAGCAAAGATAACGAACAAACATTAAGCCAATGTTATCTTTTGCGGCTGGCCAGGGCCTGCTTCACAATGTCTGAAACGGAGGCATCTGCATTTTTTGCGGCAATCTGGTTCACCATCTGCGAAGAATCCCGCTTGCTGAACCCAAGTGCTTCAAGTGCAGAAATAGCTTCTTCATGGCGGTTTCTGCCTTCCGCCTTGCCTGAAATTACCGAAGGTTGCGATTCATCAAATAGTTTGTCTTTCAGCTCCAGAACCATACGCTCTGCCGTCTTTTTGCCTATACCCGATATACCCGAAAGTGCTGATGTATTTTGCGTTACTATTGCTTCCATCAAAGCCGGGGCCGGCATGCCGGAAAGAATGGTTAACCCCAGTTTAGGCCCGATGCCCTTTACAGTGATAAGCCGTTCAAACAGATTTTTTTCTTTTTGTGATGCAAACCCGAATAACCTCTGTTCACTCTCTGTAAAATGATGATAGATAAGCAGTTTTACCGCTTCGCCAGCGGCTGGCAGAGTGCTCAGTGTCTGGTTTGAAATTTCCACACCATATCCCACACCGTTTACATCAATCACGCATTCATTATCGCGCTTCCATGCCAATTTTCCGTTCAGGTAGGAAATCATTTGCCTTCTCTGATATTATGCCATTAACGTTGGTTTAAAAATTGACAGCAGTCAGTTTACAGTTGGCAAATTTATAAACTGTGTATTGTCAACATTGTCAGTGTTCTTTTACCCTTTCCGGATTATCCTGAATAAATGCTGCCCAGGACGATTTTTTGTTGTTCTGATGCATTTTCTTCGAACCGCCTGTTGAATTCTGATTCCCTGAATGCGCAAAGTGGCACCACGCTACTGCAAGTGCATCGGTTGCATCACCGCTTAGATCATCCACGGAGATATTCAGCATTTTTTGCAGCATAAACGCCACCTGCTTTTTACTGGCATTACCATTACCGGTTATTGCCTTTTTTACCGCTTTGGGGTAATACTCAGCAACAGGCAGCTTTTGATTGGTAATTGCAAGAATAGCTGCTGCCTGTGCGCGGCCAAGTTTCAGCATAGCAAGAGGATCTACACCATAAACCGGTGTTTCTACTGCACACATATCCGGCTTAAACTGTTTGATAATTTTGGTGATCTCCTCAAAAATATACTGCAGCCTCTCGGTATGCTCTTCCATCTGATCCATCCGCAGTACATCGCAGCACTCCACGGATAATCGGGAATTTTTCTCAACAAGAATGGCAAAACCTGTTGCCCGAGAACCGGGATCAATACCAAGAATTTTTGTTGCCATTCTGCTCACACTAAGAGTTCAATTTCCGGCCTGATGGATTATCCTTCCGGAAATTGTTATTAAAATTTACGCTTCATTCTCTTCATCGCCGGCGTAGAGCCTTACCAGTCCATCGATCATCTCTTCCGAGATTCCTGATGTAACAAATCCGCCGTCGTGATAGAGATTTTGCATGGTTACTTTACGGGTAAGATCAGAGAAAAGAGTTACGCAATAGTCGGCACATTCATCAGCGGTGGGGTTTCCTAAAGGTGCAATTTTATCGGCAAAGGTGTACATGCTGTCAAAACCCTTTATACCTGTTCCGGCTGATGTTTTTGTTGGTGCCTGGGAAACAGTATTTACACGAACTCCGCGTTTTGCAAGACGGCTGCCATAATTTCTGGCGATGCTTTCAAGCAGAGCCTTGGCATCGTTCATGTCGGAATATTTTGAGAATATTCGCTGCGCACCGATATATGAAAGCGCAACAACACTGGCTCCATCATTCAGTACACCGGTCTTTTCGGCATAGTTAAGAACTTTATGCAGTGAAATAGCTGAAATATCCAGTGTTTGATTGAGCCAGGTATAGTTCAAATCGTTGTACTCTACTTTCTTGCGGATATTGGGAGACATGCCGATTGCATGCAATATAAAATCCACACCGCCCAGCTCTTCTTTGGTTTTGTTCATGAGCGCTTCCACATCCTCTTCACTGCTTACATCGCATGGAATAATGGGCGCGTTTGTTGCCTCTGAGAGCGCATCGAGCGTTCCAAGACGAAGCGCGATTGGAGCATTTGAAAGAACGAAATCGGCTCCTTCACGTTTACAGGCCAGCGCAATTCTCCAGGCGATGCTTCTGTCATCCAGCGCGCCAAAAATAATTCCTTTCTTTCCCTTTAGTAATCCATATCCTTTCTGATCAGACATACATCAAAGCTTTTTGGTTAATTGATTATTACTGAGGAGAAAATAACATGTTCGTCCATCACATAGAAATATTAAGTGAGATTAGAATATCGCAGGGTGCAACAGAATAGGGGTAAATGAGTGCTATTCCCTCCCTCCGAAAACTATTTATGCCTACCTTATCCGAAATAACCGGTTGATATTAAAGCCAAACCGAAACTCACGGTCAAAGAAATTACCGTTCTCCGATGATATCAGGTAAGATTCGTTGAGTGCCCTTGAGGTGGTGAAAAACATTTGGAAAACATGGCCACCTGTCTCAATATCAATACCGATACCAATGTTATTTGTGAGATTTTCCGCATCGGTAAGTGGTGGAATGTATTGAAATGAAAGTGCCGTTCTTGAAGCAAATTTATAACGACCACCAATACCAACACTGTAGTATGTGTTTATTTCGGGATCTGAGATGTTCAGCTCCGGTCCTGTGCGATTAAAATAGACCGCCATAGGTACAACCATCAAGCTGAAATCACTGCTGAATTTTCTCGCAATAGGTAGAGCAAGACTGAAATTAAGCCGATCTGAAAATGAATAATCCTCATCCAAAAAACCAAAACTTGATGTGTTTATCCCCACGGAGGGCGCAATGGTTACAGAGATTGGCATCGAACCATCAGTTCGCTGACTTAAAAGAGCAATACGTGCATTCACATCATACACCTTGTCCATACTGGAGCGGCCAAATCCTATCGAAAAATTGTCACCAAAACCATACTCAAAACTAAAACGAACATTAGCCCCCTGATCCACCCCCCAAAGATCGCCGGCACCACTGTTCACTTCACCAAAGGTGTGCATGATTGAGTAATGAAGTTCGCCCCGTGAAAGTGGCTCAACCGTGAAAAGATTGATATTTCTGGGAGCCATAAAGGTTAGTTCAACTGCGGTATCCTGTTCTACTCTCTCTCTTTGAAGCTGACCAAACAGTATGGAAGGATACAGTATAAGTGTAATGAGTACGATAAAAACTTGTGACCGCATAGATTTTTATACCTTTTTTTGATTGGTTTGTTATTCGCGGGGATATAACAAAATTGAAATGTTAACGGTCTGTTCCTCTGCAAGTTCATAAAAAAGAACACGAGGCCTGTCGATGTTATAATCATCGAGAAGAATAACCCAGCTCGCTTCAAGCAATAGCCCGTCGGGAGTTGGCTCAAGGGTTCCTTCAACTTCTATTTCTCGCTCAACACCGTTAATTGAAAACTTACCGAGTGTTTTAACCTGTTGCTTTGCCTGATTTTCTGAATCAAAATCGGTTAACAAGCTGCCTGTAAATTCAGCAAATGGAAATCTATCCGTATTAAGATAGGTACTTCGCATATCCCGGTTTCTGCGCTGAATTCCTGTATCAATTGTAGTAAGATCTACATAGAAATCAATCAGATTTTCGTCCAGGTCAATAAGGCCGGTAAGGTGATTGCTCACCCCTTTAAATTCAAGAAGCGGCGCAGTGGATATAAATTCAACATATCCGTCTTCTGCCATGTAGGCCTGGGCAGATACTTCATCAAACCGAACCAATAGAAGTGGCACCACAAAAAGCAAAAGGAGATATTTTTTCATGTCTATTTTTCTATTGTGATTTTATTCTCTTCAACGGTAACCGTGAACTCCGTAAGATTACTCGCCGCCGGGCCTCTTACCACACTGCCTGATGTATCAAATCGTGAGCCATGGCATGTGCACTCAAACAAATTATTTGAGAATTGCCAGTTGGTTGAGCAACCCTGATGCGTACATACACTTGTAAAAGATCGATACGAATCTCCATCAACATTCACAATCAGGGTATTGGCTGCCGTGATGAGCAACCAGCCGCCCTGGCTTAATAAATCTGAAACAGAGTTATTTGTTAGGTCTATTTCGATCGTATTTCCTCCGCCCAGTATGGTGATGGCTCCATCATCCGAGGGAACTTGTGGAGGCTGCTCGCTTCCGGCATCTGTCGAGTTGCTGCAACCGTAAAATCCGATTCCAAGTGCAGATACAATACTTACCGAAGCTGCTGTTCTTAAAAATTCTTTCCTGCTGACTGACTTTCCTGTTGTTATCTTCATGTGATTCTATTTTTTTGAGGTTATGCGATTAAATTCAAATTTTTGGGTTTATCGTTCCGCATTACCCCTCTTTTTATAACTACGAAATAAACCCGAAACCGGATGGTTGACGTTTATTTTTCAGGAAATCTCAAACCTCACCTACTTAACTTCATTGTGCACAATTGGTAAGGAGTGTGAGTGATATTTTTATGTTTCACTAAGAAGTGTCTGATTCTTTTTTTATTCTGTGAGCTGAACGTTTTACGATTGTTACGTTTTTTTTAGCAATAACAATCCGGTTACCCTCAACACTTCGTATAATTAATTAGAGCTTGATCGTTTACTGGCTGATATACTTTATTGGATTTGCTTTCCAGTCGAAAGATGAGGAACGAGAATGGATGTATCTCGTGCAGAATGGTGATGTAGATGCTATGAAAGAACTGTATCACAGATATAAAAACCTGCTGTTTGGATTGATTTTAGCCATCCTTAAAAACCGGCAGGAAGCCGAAGATTGCCTGCAGGAGGTTTTTACACAGGCATGGGAAAAAGCAGCTCAATTTGATGCAGCAAAAGGAAATGCCTATAGCTTTCTGGTAACCATGGCACGAAATAAAGCAATAGACAGAACCCGCTCACGGGCTTTTAAAGATGCTGATAAAGAAGATCACATCATCAACGATTTTACACTTACACCCGAAAGCGATGAAAATAATCCCCAGGAAAATCTTGAACTTGCTGAACGGGCTGCAAAGGTAAAAGAAGCTTTAAAAAAATTGAATAAAAATGAGAGGCAGGTTCTTTACGTTTCTTATTACAATGGATTAAGCCAGTCGGAAATTTCAGAAAAGATGAATATACCCCTTGGTACTGTGAAATACAGAATGCGGCAGGGCATGATTAAACTGAAAGAGATGCTTCTGGCAGAGGATATTCACTAATGGATAATCAGGAAAAACATACCGATTTCGAAGCGCTTTGTGCAGGATATGTACTTGGCGCACTGAGCGAGGAAGAAGTGACCTCCTTTGAGAAACGGCTGCTAAGTGCCTCTTCTGAAGAGCAGAAGCTTCTGCAGGAACTGAAAACTGTTAGGGATGAAATGGCACTCTCCGCCGGGTTTGAAACACCATCTCAAGAGGTTGAAAAGAAGCTTTTCAATACCCTCCCGGAAAAAAAGTCTACCACACAGCCTGTTAAAAAAAGTACCCCTCTTATTCCCCTCTGGGCTTATAAAGCCGCGGCAGCACTTCTATTAATAGGTGCAATAGCCCTCGCAAATTTAAACCTCAATCTATCTGATACGGTAACCGAACAGCAAACTCAAATTACGGAGCTTCAAACTGAACTTGAACGGCAGGATCAGTTATTAAATGTATTGGCTGCACGTGAAGTTACCTTGATTATGATGGGAGGCCTTGATCCAAGCCCCGATGGTTTTGGTAAAATTTTATGGGATCCCGAAAACCGTCAGGCCGTGCTTCAGCTTGCCAATTTGCCCACACCACCTGCCGACAAAGATTACCAGCTATGGCTTATTAAAGACGGGCAGGATCCAATAAGCGCCGGTGTGTTTAATTTCGAGCAGCCTTCAACCGATCTTTTCTTTAAAGTAGAGCAGCTGGAAGAAGCACCATCTCCTGTATCGAATGCATTCGCTGTTACACTCGAGCCGGCCGGTGGTATGCCACAACCCACCGGAGATATGTTCTTACTGGGTGCTCAGGAGTAAACAGGTTTTACTCAAGTGCAATCAAAAGCTTAATATGAAACACCAGTAAAGAGATCCATCAAGGCGCGCCACCAATCCCACTCCGCCGCGAAATGCATCATTATCTGTTGGGTCACCATCAACCCGAAGGCCATCACGTAAGGGAGCCGGACTTTTCCTTTTCTTTTGTCATCAAAAATGAGAAGTAGCAGCACAACATTGATAAGCAGGTAGGATACATGCAATGATTTACCAAAAGAGTCTACCCATGGTACATGAAACAGAAGTCTTGTTAATGCGGGTATCAGCGGGCCAAAAATAGTGCAGGCCATATAGCGGGCATGATATTGTGTATCTCGCACATTTTTGATGGCAAGTGCGTAGAAAAGAACGAACTGAATCAATACAAACAGATCGATAAACGCAAGCCTGTATGCAAGCGGACCGTAGGCAGGGTTGCTGAGCATAATATGCATCATCATTACTCCACCAATAACGACAAGTGGTACAACTAAAAATGTGGATCGGCCAACCATTCTGTGCAATTTCATTTTATTTAAGCGGTACAGCAGGGGCTGGATAATGAGTATGAGCATCCAGAGAGAAGCTGTAATGCCATGAAAATGATGAGCTGCTCCGGTTTCTCCAAGCCTGCTAAAATAGGATGGCCAAAACCCCGCCACCGTGACGGCAAAGGCGAGTAAAAAATAAAGGTAAGCTCTTGAATAAAAATTACTGCCCGGTTTTATATCCATAATTCCCCCCTTTTTTAAATTGAATTTGGACTTCCTTTACAATCGGAATTTATATAACTATAAGCCATAATACCTGAACCAACCGGAAATATGTTGCAACCGCGATCTCAGGAGCAGAGTTTTATACTGTGTTTATCTCCCAAACGGAATTGTAACCCCCAGCCAGGGGAGGCCAATGAAACCATCGGCATCATCAAGTGGACTGAAAAGACCGAAATCAACGGCAAAATTTTCGGATGTCCATCGTGCCCCAATGGATCCAATACCCGTTACACCTGCTTCAGGTATGAAATAATTCTCGGAAAGAAGATAGACACGGCGGCTTACCCTTATCATGCCGCTAACATTAATCAAAGGTGTACTTGAAACTTCATCTCCCGCATATCCATATCCAATAGCTACAGACAGGTTTCTATCGCGGTTGCCAAGTGTACCCACTCCGTATAAAATCCCCAGGGGGTCAGGGTCAGAACCTATTACGCCCCCAATCATTGCACCAGCACCAAGGTAAAATTTATCCTTTGCTATAGGAAAACTTACTTTTGGGAGAATCCAAACCGGAGTTGAAGATGACCCAAAAAGAAAGAGCGGAACAATACCGCCGCCAACCGAAAAGTTATCGGACACCCCATAATTCACATTGTTGAAAAGCACCCAGGTATTTTGATAATATCCTTTTCCTTTTTCGAGCCCTATTGCGTTAGGGGCAAAAAAGTACCGGGTTGCCTGTGGATTGGAGTGCCAGTAAACACCATCACGAATTCTGTTCTGATCAATGCGGGCAATGCTCCTGATGTTACTTCGCTGAATGGTTACGGTACCAATAGATTCGGATCGAAGCACAACTTCATTCTCATCTTCTGAAATGATCTGCCCTACAAACACATTGCCGTCTCGGGTCTCAATCCGATAAAAATCATCTGATTGTGAAAGTGCAACGGACGGATTCACTGTAATTGCGATCAACGGAATCAAAAAAAACAGAACAATGGTGATATTTTTCATAGTAAAATTACTCTTTAATTTTTATCGATAATACAGAGTAATTAAAATCTTTCCTACATGATATCAGGTATTTACGCGCACACTTATGTATAAAAAAAGAACCGGACATTACTCATGCCCGGCTCCTGACCCATTATAAATAATGGAACTTGAGGGATCGAAGTTGATGAAGGAGTTTATCTTGCCGTCAGACCTAATATCAGATAGGTAGTCAAGTCGGTTGTGCTAATCTCCTGTGTGGGATCGTGTACCACAAAAAAGCCCTCGTAGTCGTTGATCAAATCTCGGTACAGGATCTCTTCCGTTTCATTTGACGCGCTGGCCATACCGCCATTACCTTCAATACCGCCCGCAAATACGTCACCATTTGGTGTCTCATCATACGGTGTGCCATTTGGTGTTTCTTCCGGATCGGCTGCATCGTGCGAGTGTACAGGGTAGGTAAATCCATCAAGCGTATTGCTTAAGGTTACTGTTATCTTAGCACGTCCGTCTATCAGCTCTTCTACCAGCATGGTAGCCATCAGATTTCGTGGATGCTCACCGTTATAAGCAAAATTCTCATCATCCAGCAACTGGCCTTCATTAAAGCTGTATTCAAAGGTCATAGATGCAAGATTTGGTTCACCAGCTTCAAGTTCTGCTGCAAAACTTCCCAATACCAGGTAGGTAGTCAGGTCTGTTGTGCTTAAATCTTGTGTGGGATCGTGCACTACCAGAAATGCTTCATACTCTTCAATTAGTTCTGTGTATGAAATATCTGTTTCGTTAGTGCTGCTTGCTGTTCCGCCATTGCCTGCAATTGCTCCGGCAAATACGTCACCATTTGGTGTTTCATCGTAAGGTGTTCCATTTGGCGTAGTTGCAGGATCAGCTGCATCGTGTGAATGCACAGGATAATCAAAGCCATCAAGGGTGTTTTCGAGTGTGATGGTAACATTGGCCATACCTGTTCCTCGCTCTTCAATGGTTAATGTGGCCATCAGGTTTCTTGGGTGATCTCCCATATATGCAAAATCTGGATTGCCCAGTAACTGGCCTTCATTGAATGCGTATTCAAATGATTGCGAACGGAGGCTCGATTCACCAGCCTGAAGTGTCTGCCCAAAAACTCCCAATACAAGATATGTGGTAAGATCCGTGGTGCTTATATCCTGGGTTGGGTCGTGCACTACCAGGAAACCTTCGTATTCATTTACCAAAACATCGTAGCTGATAGAAGTTTCATTCGTGCTGCTTGCCGTTCCGCCATTACCGCTGATTCCTCCGGCAAATATGTCACCGTTTGGTGTTTCATTATAAGGAGTTCCATTCGGCGTGGTTGAGGGATCCGCTGCATCATGTGCATGCACCGGGTAATCAACCCCCGAAATAGTATTCATCAGTGTTACTGTAACAGCTGCATTACCATTTTCCATTTCGGTAATGGATAGCTCTGCAGACAGGTTACGCTGATGTTCACCGCGATAGGCTGTTTCTACATTATCAAGTAGCTGCCCTTCATTGAATGCATAGTCGAATGATACAGATCGTAAGTCGTCCATACCGCCAACAGGGTCGTTATCGTCGCTGCATGCTGTTAAGAAGCTAAGGGCAGCAGCTGTAAATAATAAAATTGTAAATCGAAGTAGTTGTTTTATTGAATAAGTCATGGGTCTGAAAGTTTATTTGTGGTTAATTGTTTTAGAATCGTTGCTGTTTGCAACTATTCATGACTTTCTTACCCGACAATACGCAGTGAATCTCTTATTGGATTGTCTATAGATTAAGTTTTTTTAATTTTTATTTAAGTAATAGATATTCAATAATTTTTGATTGAATAAATTCCCCAAACAATCCGTTCAGAACGTTTTTTCGTATGGTTTCACAGAGTAAATATCCACTTCAATAACCCCTAAATTCTTATGAAATCATTCAATTTTTTCTCACTATCTATTCTTCTGTTTTCAATTCCATTCATGGCATGCACAGGAAATTCGGACGCAATTTCTGATAATCCGGAGCCTGATATAGTTATCGAAGGCAGTGTAACCATGGATAACAATGGAGCAAGTGAGTATGTAGTTACAGCGATTACCGGTGATGGTGCAGAAGCATCTGTCAACTCCCCAAACCCCGAAATTATTTTGGTAATTGGTGGCCGCTACACATTTATAAATAACAGCGGCGCCTCATCGCATCCCCTTGATTTCAGAAATGAAGATCGTACAAAACTGTTTGGACAGAGCAGAAACGATGGTCTTTTTGATGATGATCCGGATGCAGAGATCATTTTTGATGAAGACACTATGACATTTACACTTACTGAGCAGCTGGCATCCGAACTGTTTGATTATGTCTGCTCATTTCATCCCGGTATGAATGGAACCGTTTCAGTTATTGATAACTGAGTTTCCCTCAATTCGTAAATGAATACATAATTGAGGTTAAAAACTCATTAGATAAAATTATCCACACAGATGTTGATAAATAAGCGGGGGGTCCTTACCTTGTAAGACTCTGCATCATTTTAAATATTGTTCTAAAAAGTCTGTGTAATGTTTGAAGATTTGTCTTCTAAAATAGAATCAGCAGTACAGACCCTAAAGGGTCAGTCGCGTATAACCGATGTTAACATCGCCGAAACCGTGCGGGAAATCCGCCGTGCACTTCTCGATGCAGATGTAAACCTTGAGGTAGCCCGCCAGTTTACTAACGACATTAAAGAGACTGTAATGGGCTCTGATGTTCTCACCAGTGTTAATCCCGGGCAACAGTTCACCAAAATCGTCTATGATGAAATGGTGAAAATTCTGGGTGAAGAGAGAACAGATATCTCAGTAGCTCATACCCCCCCTACTGTAATTTTGGTTGCCGGCCTTCAGGGATCAGGAAAAACCACGTTTGTGGCAAAACTGGCCCGATACTTAAAGAATGAAAATAACCGGAATCCAATTCTTGCTGCAGCCGATGTTTATCGCCCGGCCGCCATCAATCAGTTAAAAACACTTGCGGCCGAGATCAACGTACCTGTTTACTCTATTGAGCAGAAAGATGCCGTACGTGTAGCAAAAGAGGCTGTCTCCATGGCAAAAAGCCTGGCACTTGATACCGTAATTATTGATACGGCCGGCCGGCTCCATGTAGATGAGAAGATGATGGCTGAAGTAGCGGAAATTAAAAAGGCTGTAAATCCTACAGAAATTTTATTCGTTGTGGATGCAATGACCGGCCAGGATGCCGTAAACACAGCCAAGGCCTTCAACGAAACCATCAACTTTGATGGTGTTGTACTCTCAAAAATGGATGGTGATACACGAGGCGGTGCCGCCCTTTCAATACGATCGGTGGTTGAAAAACCGATCAAATTTATGAGTACGGGCGAAAAGCTGGATGCCCTCTCCCCCTTCTACCCCGACAGACTTGCCCAAAGAATACTTGGTATGGGTGATGTGGTGTCGCTTGTGGAAAAAGCCCAAAAAGAGTTTGACGAAAAAGAAGCCCAGGATCTTCAGAAAAAGATTCGATCTGAAAAATTCGACCTCGAAGATTTTCTCGAGCAGATTCAGAAGATCAAAAAGATGGGAAGCATCTCTGATCTGGTCGGTATGATACCCGGCGCAAGCAAAGCTGTTCAGGATGCTGATTTAAGTGAAGATACCTTCAAGCCTATTGAAGCGATTATCTACTCCATGACACCCGAAGAGCGTGCCGACCCAAGCCTATTGAATGGTAGCCGCAGAAAACGAATTGCAAAAGGTTCGGGAACTACCGTACGAGAAATCAACGAGCTGATGAAACAATTTGAACAAATGAAGAAAATGATGAAAACCATGAGCAAGATGGGCAAAATGGGTCGCGCCATGGAAGGACTAAAAAATCTGCCTTTCGGCAAATAAACAACGAATGTTTGGCTGTTCTGCAAAGCACGCATTACAGCAACAAAAAAACGTATAGTAAAACATAAACATACAGGAACAAACCATTGATTAAATTACGATTACAAAGAAAAGGAAGAAAAAAGAGGCCTTTTTATCACATTGTGGTTGCTGACAGCCGCTCACCACGAGACGGCCGAATCATCGAAAAACTTGGCCGTTATGATAATGTAAGTGAAAACCAGGAGCTCATCTATGATGAAGAGCGCGTTATTCATTGGCTTAAAATTGGTGCACAGCCAAGCGATACGGTTCGTAACATCCTTAAACATGAAGGCATTCTTTACAAAATGCACCTGATGCGATGGGGTAAATCTGATGAAGAAATTGAAGCCGCACTCGAGGAGTGGAAATCTGCACGGGAAGCTAAAAAATCTGAATCTGTAGTAAGCCGTAAAGCTAAGCAAAAGGATATTCTGAAAGCAGAAGAGCAAGAGTACAAAAAACAGCTTGAAGAGAAAGCTGCCGCAGCTGCCAAAGAACTTGAGAAGAAAAAAGAAGCAGAAGAAGCGAAAGCCGCCGAACAGGCTGCAGCTGAAGCCAAAAAAGAGGAAGCAAAAGCTGAAGAGCCCGCAGCCGAAGTTCCTGTAGCTGAAGAAAAAACAGAGAAGCAAGAAATTAAAACTGAGGAGCCTGCTGCTGAAGAGGTGAAAGCCGAAGAAACTGAAAAAGCTCCTGTTGAAGAGTCTGTTGAAGCAAAAGAGGAAGAGGCCCCTGTAAAAGAAGAGGAGCCAAAAGAAGAAGTTAAAGCAGAAGAGACTCCTGCCGAAGAGGAAGCCCCCGCTGAAAAAGAAGAAGTGAAGGCTGAAGAACCAGCTAAAGAAGAAGTTAAAGAGGATAGCGCGAAAGCTGAATCAACCCAACTTTCAACCGATATGAACGCCAACGAGGCCATCGACCACATCAAAAACACACCGATTGAAGATCTGAAAGGTTTTGTGCCTGAAGAAGAAGAGCGTGTTACTGTGCAGCGAGCCTGGGAAAGCAAACAAGAAGAATAAGATAAAAGCCGGCTATGGCACCATTAGCTGATAACCGGTTTATCGAAATAGGAAGAATCGGAAAACCCCGTGGTCTTGAAGGAGTTGTCCGGTTCATGCCAAACGAAAATTTTACTGATGGTTTGTTTGAACAGGCAGCGATTCTCTACTTGAGAAACAGCCGGTCTGATTTGGTACCTGCACGCATTACAGATGTGCAAACCGAAGCCAAACGAAACCAGCAGACGTTCTTTGTAAAATTTGATATGATTACCGGCCGCAGCGATGCAGAAGCCGCAATGAACAGAGCGCTGTTTGCAGATAGAAATGATATAGAAAATCTGCTTCCGCCTGATCAAAACGCAGATAGAAACACTGTTGTTGGTTACACAATTTGGTACAATGGTAAAGAGTTTGGTGAAGTTCTGGATATATTTGAAAATCCTGCACATCCCATAATCGAAACCCGTAACACTGATGGTGTTGGGTCTTTGTTAATTCCAATGGTTGAGGAGTATATAGAACATACCGATCATGAAAACCACATTGTGTACTGTAAGAACCTGAATCAGTTAACTGATCTTTAAATTATGCTGAGAATTGATATACTATCAGCCGTTCCGGATCTTTTAAATAGTCCGCTTGAACACAGCATAATAGGCAGAGCCCGGGAAAACAGACTGATTCACATTGAGATCCACGATCTTCGTGATTATTCTGCTAACCGCCATAAAAAAGTTGATGATTATCAATATGGAGGCGGTGCAGGAATGGTTTTAACACCACAACCCATTTTCGACTGCATTGAAAAGCTAACATCAGAACGTGCTTATGATGAAATAATATTTACTGCACCGGATGGAGAACTATTTGAACAAAAACATGCAAATGAACTCTCCATCAAACAAAATCTGATGATTTTATGTGGCCATTATAAAGGAATAGACCAGCGGGTTCGGGACGAACTGATATCCCGTGAATTTTCCATAGGAGATTATGTGCTTTCCGGTGGTGAACTGCCTGCAATGGTAATAGCTGATGCAATAACACGGCTGCTGCCCGGAGCACTGGGAGATTCCGAAAGCGCTCTTTCTGATTCATTTCAGGATGACCTGTTGGAAGCGCCCGTTTATACACGACCGGCAGAATTCAAGGGCCTTAAAGTTCCTGAAGTTTTGCGATCCGGTGATCATAAAAAAGTAGACCAATGGCGTTTTGATACCGCATTGGAACGAACAAAACAAAGAAGACCAGATTTATACAACCATTTTAAAAAGAAAAACTAAAGCCCAGTAACAAGGATACAACCATGGATAAAATTAAATTAGTTGAACAGACCGTTGTACGCGATGACCTGCCACAATTTAAAGCAGGTGATACAGTAAACGTTCATTACCGAGTAAGGGAAGGTGAGAAAGAGCGTATTCAGCAGTATGAAGGCGTTGTTATCAACGAACGAGGAAGCGGATCAAACAAAACCTTTATTGTGCGGAAAATGTCGGGCAGTGTGGGTGTTGAACGTATTTTCCCGCTATACTCTCCTTTTATCGCAAAAATTGAAGTGAAAAAGCGCGGTAAAGTGAGACGTTCCAAACTGTTCTATCTCAGAGACCTTCGCGGTAAAGCGGCTCGAATTAAAGAGAAAGAGTCCGTGAATACCAAAAAGAAAAAAGATTAAGCCTTCGCTTATTAACTGGCGGTGTTTTTTAAAACATCGCCATTTTTTTGCTGCCTGATTCTATGCAAACAGGCAAACCGGGTATTGAATGGCCTGCAACTCATCAGTAAAACTGTGTGCACCTTAATAATGCCCGCCGTAATTTCACAGCTTTCTCATAAAAGTTGACTAACATAACAGAATCAGCTAAAAATCTGTTTCAAAACATGCTGTTTGACAGGTTTTATTACTGATTGTATCCATATAGTATTGAAGTAACCAAACCATCAAACAAAAATGAATATCATTCTATTTGGCCCTCCCGGAGCTGGAAAAGGTACACAAGCTGAGAAAATGATTTCTCATTACAATCTACCGCATCTCTCAACCGGAAATATTTTCCGTGAAAACATCAAAAACAAAACAGCACTTGGTAAAAAAGTAACCTCTATTCTGGATGCGGGAAAACTGGTACCCGATGAAACCGTTGTAGAGCTTGTTACTGATGAAATCAAAAAAGAGAAGTACAAAAACGGAGTTATTTTTGATGGTTTTCCGAGAACTGTAAAACAGGCCGAAGAGCTGGACGCTTTTCTACATAAAAACGGCAAGAAGGTGGATTCGTTCATCACACTTAGCGTTCCTGAGAAGGAGCTGATTAACCGTATTTTAAGCCGCGGGCAGGGACGGTCAGACGATACACCGGAAAAAATAAAGACTCGATTACAGGTTTATCACGATGAAACCGAGCCTGTATTTGCTCACTACAAGAAAAAAAATGTGGTGAAAGAGATTGATGGTGTAGGCACTATTGAAGAGATTTTTGATCGGATAAAATCTGTTCTCTCTTAGTCTTTACCCAACACAGCCAGAATACCAGGGGTTACGTCAAGAATGCTATTTGCATTTAAAAATGGCCCTGTTTCTCCATGAACAAAAAGTGGTACCGGGTTTCGGGTATGGGTTTTGGTAGATAAATCTTCGATATTGCCGTGATCGCTGCAAATCACCAATGTATCAGCCGGTTTCTTGTTTTTGATAATATGAATAAGAAATCGGTCGAGTACTTTAAGAACCTGATCCGCCGTATCTCTCTTTTGCGAGTGCCCGGCCTTATCGGTGAGGTAATACTCATAAAGAACCAGATCGTACATTTCAAGTGCGTTGAGAGCTCTTTCTGATGCATCTTCAGGTTTAATGGAAGGCACATCAAGGTTTAACATACTTCGCCAGGCAGATTGAACGATTTCTGCTGTAATGGCTCGCTCTTGCAAAACATCTTCAAGCCGGTTTAGAGGTAGTCCGGCAGATTTTGTCATAAGTGTGGTGCAGCTCCAGCGGTTTCTTTTTTCTGACTTTTCGAAAAAAATATCCGGATAGGCATTTAAGAAATGAGGATTTTTACCCATTGTTAAAGCTTTGTGAAACAGGCTTTTTTTCTGAAGAAGCGGTTTAATTTTAGAATGAGGAAACGGCCCAAAATGCTTTCCTATTTTTTTTGATGCGTTGATCCCGGTAAAAAGTGTAGTCTGCCCTGTTCCGCTTTGTGGCAATCCGTCTACATCCAGGTTAGCATCTGTTTTTTTAAATAAGATGCTGTTTTCATCTCTATTTACGCACTCTTCATGCACTCCGTTGCTCTTAGTAAAAAAAGAGAATGAAACAAGATTTTCTGTGGCTAACGGATTTAGAGATGAGTTTTCACCAATTCCAAAACCATCCACAAATACAAAAAGTACTGCCATTACTTCTCCAGTATCAGTGTAACGGGGCCATCGTTCACAAGCTCAACATCCATCATAGCACCAAACTCACCTGATTGCACATTCAAATTACTCTCTGTTCTTAATTTTTCAATCATATAATCATACAGAGGTTCGGCAGTTTCTGGACGGGCCGCTTCTATGAAACTGGGTCTGGTTCCTTTTTTTGAATTTCCATAGAGCGTAAACTGTGAAACCACCAAAAGACCTCCATTGATATCTTTCACTGATCGATTCATCTTTCCCTCATCATCCTCAAAAACTCGGAGCTTAGGAATCTTTGTACAACACCAGTCAGCTTGTTCTTTTGTATCTGTTTCATGAATACCAGCAAGCAGTAATAATCCTCTCTCAATTTTACCTGTTATGTTACCGTTTATGGTTACTGACGCTCTGCTTACTCGCTGAATGACTATTCTCATATGTGGGAAACTATGTGGATAATGTTGCTTTTTGATGTTAGTAACAAAATTAAAACAGTTTTCATGTAATCTATCCACATTGATTAACAATTAAAACCGGTTATCCACATTGAAAAAGAATAACTTTTCGTGTGGATGAAACAGATGTATGGTATAGGTGTAAAAAATATGGAATGTTAATTACTGCTATTTAAAAAATATAAAGCATTGTTTTTTAATAATTAGTTATTCACATATTTATTAACAATCAGAGAAGAGTTATACAATCTGTTCTAATAAAAAAGTTATACACTTCTTAACACTGTTCTACTACTATACTACAAAATTTACAATCCAATACTTTTCGTTAACTCCTGTGGATAACCTGAACCATTTAGTTAAAATGTAAAGTTTTAATCTTTCTATCTTTCTGATCAATTGTGATAATTTCCATTTACCAGTAAATTTTTAAACCGTTTAAACAAGTTCTACAGTGTCAGAAAAAAAATATACTTACAAAGATTCCGGAGTTGATATTAAAGCAGGAGAAGAACTTGTTAACTCAATTAAAGATGTGGTTAAAGAGACTCATAATGCAAATGTTCTGAGTAATATTGGAGGATTTGGCGGACTCTTTTCAGCTAATTTTACCTCTCTTAAAAATCCCGTTCTGGTAAGTAGTGTAGATGGTGTGGGGACCAAGCTAATTGTAGCATTTAAAGCCCGTATATATGATACTGTTGGCCAGGATCTTGTGAACCACTGTGTGAATGACATTGCAGTTTGCGGTGCAGATCCGCTTTTTTTTCTCGACTATTTTTCAACAGGAAAACTGGAACAGAACATAGGCTACGATGTAATTAAAGGATTTGCCAAAGCGTGTAAAGAAAATGGGGTAGCATTAATTGGTGGTGAAACTGCCGAAATGCCGGATATCTATAAAAAGGGTGAGTTTGATCTGGCAGGAACCGTAGTTGGTGTTGTTGACAGAGATAAACTGATTACCGGTGAAAACATAAAAAAAGGTGATCTGCTTCTTGGTTTCAAAAGCACAGGACTGCACACAAACGGATACTCTTTGGCGCGAAAGGTACTCTTCAGTAAATTTGATATTAATGATAAACCCGATGAACTAAAAAACAGCATTGGAGAGGAACTTCTGCAGGTTCATAAATCATATCTGTCATTGATAAAGAAATTAAGAGAAACAGATGGGGTAAATGGATTTTCGCACATTACCGGTGGTGGCATTGAGGGAAATACAAAACGAATTTTACCGGATGGATATAAACTTTCTGTTGATTGGAACAGCTGGGAACGTCCTGCAATATTCAAATTGATTCAAAAAACAGGAAATGTACCCGAAGAGGATATGCAGGCAACTTTTAATCTTGGAATAGGTATGATAGCTGTAGTTTCCAAGGATAAAGCTGATACCATCCAAAATATTTGTAAAACGATTGGTGAAGAGGCAGTAATTATCGGGAATGTTGTCTGAAATAAATCAAATATAAAACTACATGCTAATTCGCCTTCGGGCTTACCTCCGGTTACGGAAAAAATACCTTCCTTTACTTTTCTTTATCACCGGTTTTTTGTGGGATACGCTTACCCTTGGGAGAATAGACCGACTTTACGACAGGGTGATACTCAGCACGTACATGGCATCTCTTACAGGTTGTCTATATTTGTATAATGTTGCAGATGATGGTGCATGGAAAGAGACTTTTTTTGAGATGTATGAAAAATATCTTCCACTTGCCATTCAATTTTTTCTGGGTGGACTCTGCAGCGCATTTGTGATCTATTTTTCACGAAGTGTTTCATTAACCAAAACCCTCTCCTTTTTTATTATTCTGGTAATTTTGCTGTTTGCAAATGAACTCCTCAAAAAACGAATTTCAAATAAGTATTTACAGTTTAGCGCATACTTTTTTGTGAATTTCACCTTTTTCACATTTTTTATACCGGTGTTAATCAGGCAAATGAACACGTTCATTTTTTTAATTTCAGGTTTTGTTAGCCTCACCATCACAACAATACTTATTGTATACATTTATCGCTCCAGTCCATCCACTCGAAAAGAGATCAGCAAGAAAAAAACTCTTGGAATTATTACCGGGCTATATGTAATGTTCAACACATTCTATTTTCTAAACTTGATACCACCTGTACCTCTTGCACTTGATACCGGAATTGTAGCCCACAACGTGCAAAAAATGAACGGTGATTATAAAGTTACCTATCAGGAAGAAGTATGGTACAAATTCTGGAGGCAGAACGATCTTACCTATATACAGGAGCGGGATACAAATGTGTATGTCTATACCTCCATATTTGCCCCAACAGATCTCCGAAAAGCAGTAGCCCATCGGTGGAGATGGAAAAATCCGCAGACAGGGCGCTGGCAAACAGTTGATCGGATAGGGTATGAAATAACCGGTGGCAGAGATGCAGGCTATAGGGGATTTACATTCAAACGAAATATCAGAGAGGGAGACTGGCGCGTTGATGTAATAACCGAAGAGGGACAAATTATTGGGATTGTACGTTTTGAAGTTGTAATGGGAGAAGTAAACGAAAACCTTCGGCTTGAAACGAAAATTTTTTAGTTAGAAAATTTTTCACTGAAATACAGATATATTATAGGGAACAAAGAGCAGTATATGTGTTCAAAAACATATAAAAACCAATCATTAAGGTGATACAATGGAAAAAAATAATCTGGCTGGATTTATACTCATTGGTATCTGTTTATTCGCAGGTTTAACAGTGCTTGGCTTCTTTTTGAATAGTTCAGTAAAAACGTTCAAAGATTATGAGAGAACTGTAACCGTTCGTGGACTTGCCGAACAGGAACACATGGCTGATGTGGTTATATGGCCCCTGCAATTTACACTGGCAAGTAATAATAGGGAAGAAATTTACCGACAACTTGATAAAAACGCTGAAATTATTTCAGCGTTTTTATCAGAAAACGGAATAGCAGAAGATGAGATTTCGATTGATGTACCTGTTGTTACTGACAGACAAGCACAGCGCTGGGGCGGCGACAGCAGCGCACAATTTCGGTATGTAGCATCTCAGGCAATTACTGTGTACTCAAATAATGTGGAACATGTACGAAGTGTGATGAGAAATGTGGGAGATCTTGGGAGGCAGGGTGTGATAATATCAGGGGATGATTATCAATTTCGAACTGAATATATGTTTACACGGCTGAATGATATTAAACCGGAAATGATAGAAGAGGCTACAATAGAAGCCCGAAAAGTAGCCGAAAAATTTGCAGAAGATTCAGACAGTAAACTTGGTAAAATAAAAACAGCATCACAGGGGCAGTTTACCATATCTGATCGCGACAATAACAATCCGCACATAAAAAATGTGAGGGTAGTATCAACGATTGTGTACTACTTAACAGATTAGTTTTTGCGTTTTGATGGTTGGCTTCTCATCTTTTAAAAAAAATGATACAGTTCTATGAAAAGAGTTCATCTTCTAAAAATTGCACACGGCCGTAGCGGCGATAAAGGGAATGGCAGTAATGTGGGTATCATTGCACGCCATCCGAAAATATACCCGTTTTTACGGGAAACCTTAACAGAAACCCGCGTGAAAGAACACATGAAGCACATCTGTAAAGGAGATGTTGAGCGATTTGAGATGCCAAATATAGGGGCTCTGAATTTTATTCTGAATGAGAGTCTTGGAGGCGGAGGTACGGTATCACTAAAACTGGACGCCCAGGGAAAAACCCATGCTTCTACCCTACTTCGCATGGAAATTGATGTACCCGAAGAGTTACTCGATTTGGTAGATTAAGGGATGGAATCGTCAGCCTCCCAAACAAGAACCATAGGATTAACAGGTGCCACAGGTATAGGTGTTGGTGCTATGGTTGGCGGCGGGATTCTGGCATTAGCAGGTGTGGCTTTTTCTGTTGCGGGGCCATCAGCTATTCTTGCATTTGCACTGAATGGTTTAATTGCATTGATAATTGCTCTCAGTTTTGCTGAGATGGCAGCGGCACATCCGCAGTCGGGCGGTACCTACACATTTGCAAAAAAAGCACTTTCCTTAAATGTGGCATTTGGCGTTGGTTGGGTGGTTTGGTTTGCATCAATTGTAGCGGCAGTTCTCTATGCACTTGGATTTGGAGCCTTTGCAGTCTTTTCCCTTCAGCAGATTATTCCGGCTTTAACGGAAGGTGGGAACTATACATGGCTTTCAACGCTGTTGGCATTAGTTGCTCTTGGCCTTTATGTATTTCAGTTAACCCGTTCATCAGGTGGGGGCGGATCCTTTATTAATATAGGTAAAGTAGCTGTTTTTGCTGTATTAATAGCAGGGGGGCTTGCAGCTTTTTTTAACACTCCTGTTTCACATGTTCGTGAAAGTCTGAGTCCATTTTTTGCGGACGGTTTTTCCGGTTTGATTGCAGCCATGGGGTATACATTTATTGCGCTTCAGGGTTTTGATCTGATTGCTGCGGCATCGGGTGAGATAAAAACACCCGAAAAAACCATTCCAAAAGCGATGATGGCAACCCTCGCAATTGGCCTTGCAATCTACATTCCGCTTCTGTTTGTGATTTCAACCGTGGGTATGAATCCGGGCGAATCGATTACAGAGGTGAGCACGGCCTATCCGGAAACTGTAGTGGCAATTGCTGCACAAAATTATCTGGGTTCATTTGGTTTCTGGCTGGTTATGGTTGCCGGTATTTTTTCGATGCTATCTGCTCTTCAGGCAAATGTTTTTGCGGCTTCACGTATAGCTCTTGCTATGTCGCTCGATCGCACTCTCTCCCACCAACTTTCCGTTCTTCATGAAAAATTTGGAACACCGGTTATAGCCATCTATGTAACGGGTGCTATTGTTGGCCTGTTGATATTTATTTTACCCGATGTTGCCGCGGCCGGTGCTGCTTCCAGTTTGATCTTTTTAATAACATTTGCCCTTGCACAGGGTGTAAACATGTTGATGCGAAAGCGCAGTTTTAAGCAGGTAATTACATTCAGAGTACCCTATTACCCGGCGCTACCCATTATTGGTATTACAGCCTGTGTAGGCTTGGCTCTGTTTCAGGCTGTTGCGGTTCCTTCAGCAGGAATAATTGCACTTATATGGCTTGTATTGGGCAGTTTTCTGTTTGTTATTTTCTTTGTGCAGAGAGCCAGAGTAATTGATGCATCCAACGAAGCCCTCAACCCCGACCTCATTCGCCTGAGGGGACTCAGCCCGCTTGTACTTGTACCCATAGCCAATCCTGCCAATGCCGACTCCATGGTGTTTGTAGCCAATGCACTTGCACCTCCGCAGGTGGGCAGAGTTCTGTTGCTTTCAATTGTAACGCCTGACGAAGATAGAGATACAACCGAGCTGAAACTTGAAAATTCGCAAAATGCAATACGCAAAGCACTTTCAGCTTCGTTCGATTCAGGCTTGCGCCCTGATGCACTTGCAACAATAGCTGATGAACGATGGGGCGAAATTGCCAGGGTTGTAAAAGTTCATCGCTGTCGCAGCTTGCTTCTGGGATTAAGCTATTTAGCAGATACTCAAACAGCTGAAAATCTTGAAAAACTGGTAGCTTCCGTGCATTGCGACGTGGTAGTTTTCAGAACTCCCTATAGCGGATGGAATATAAAAGATGCCCGCAAAATATTAGTTCCTGTTAGAGGTACAGGCGAACATGATGCACTAAGAGCCAGGGTTCTCGGAAGTTTATGGAGAACCACCCAGCCCGAAATAACATTTGTGCAAATGGTGCCAGAAAATACACCAAATAAGAAACTGGCAAGTATAGAGAAAGAATTACAGCGTTTTGCAGGGCGTATTATACCAGGAAATACAGTTACAAAAGTAATACCTGAAGCTAATGTGCCGGAGAAATTAACTGAATTAACTCATGACTTTGATCTTGTGATAATGGGACTTGGTAAAGCAGGGTTGAATAACCGTGCGTTTGGCGGTGTAACCCTAAAACTTGCCGGTGAAACAGGTACCGCTCTTATACTGATTAGCCACTCAAAATAGTTGAAATTACAAATCCAGGTATGTGAATGGAATCGTTAACTGCTTAATAAAAAGGCATGCTTCTAAAATACAGTTTTGCATGGTTTGGCATGATGTTTCTTGCAATTATTAACGGCACACTACGCGATTTTATTTACGCCACGATGGTGAGCGAACCGGCAGCTCATCAAATATCCACAATTACTCTTATTCTTCTATTTGCAGCCTGGTTTAGGTTTTTAACATTGAAATGGCCAATAAACTCACCAGTACAGGCATGGAAAATCGGCATCATCTGGCTGTTCGCAACACTTATTTTTGAAACAGGAATGGGGCTATTTCTTATCGGGCTAAATTGGAGTGATATTATTCAGCAGTACAATCTTTTTTCAGGGAATTTGTGGGTATTGATTCCTCTGTGGACGTTTATTGGACCACGATTTTTCTTTAGTTTTCAGAAATAAAAGTAACTTAAGTTTTTGCTATGTGAGTATGGTTGGTTTATACTATTTAATGGGGTGAAGGTAAGAAAGAAGCTCTGAGCATTTTGATTATAAACCATTTCGGATATGAAAAAACACATTTCTACAGCCAAAAGTTTTTATGCAGCCTTATTCATAGCAACAGGCTCACTATTCCTGATTTTTTCTACAACCCCTGAAGAACCAATTCGAATTGGAGCAACGATGTCGCAATCCGGCTCTTTGGCTACACAGGGAATAGCAGCAAAAAACGGCTATCTGTTGTGTGAGGAGCATATCAACCAAAATGGAGGGTTGCTTGGACGTACGATTGAATTTTTAATATATAATGATGAATCCGACAGTGAAAAAGCCATCAGCCTGTATGAAAAACTGATTACAGAAGATGAAGTGGATGCCATTATAGGCCCCTACGGATCAACCCTCACTGAAGCGGTTGCACCGGTAACAGAATACCACAGAATGGTTCACATCTCTCCCCTTGCGGCAACTTCATCTATCTGGGAACAAGGACGTGAATACCTGTTTATGGTGTTGCCACCTGCCGAACTGTTTTTAGCCGGGTTGATTGATATGGCCGATCATAATGGACTAACTTCTGTCGCGATAATTCAGGAAAATGCCCTGTTTCCAAGAGCAGCAGGGTCGGGCGCGGCAGAACTGGCAAGAGAGCGGGGTATGAATGTAGAGCTTAAAACTACCTACGATTCCGGCCGGGAAGATTTTTCCGCTATTCTTGAAACGATTAAAAACAGAGAAATTGAAGTGGTTGGAATGGCCGCATCTTCGTTAAATGACTTTATTACCGTTGTTAGGCAGATGAAAGAGCTGGATGTTAATGTGAAAATGTTTGGCACTTCCGGAGCTGTGATTCAGTTTCAAGAGGAGCTTGGGGGTCTTGCAGAATACACTTACGGGCTTTCAGCCTGGGAACCAAGCTTGCAAAATCCAGGAATTCCTGAATTTACAGAGGCCTACCAATCACGATTTGGTATTGATCCCAGCTTTCATGCAGCAGGAGCTTACGGTAGCTGTATGCTCTATACTGAAGCGATCGAAAAAGCAGGTACACTTGATTCTGACACCGTACGTGATGTTCTGCTCAATCTGGAAACAGAAACCATTTTTGGTGAATATGCTGTTGATGAAAGAGGGTATCAAATTGCCAATAAAGGCCTTTTTATACAGTGGCAGGAAGGAGAAAAAGTTATTGTCTGGCCGGATGATGTAGCCACACATCAGCCCAGATACCCGACGCCAAATTGGAACAACAGGTAGGAAGTCTGCTATAAAAATGTGATGAAGAAAAGTAAACGATTACTCCTTTTTTGAGGTGCTCAAGTAACAAAAACAGCTATTTACAAGCAGTTGTAAAAAATTAATATATTAAGATATTTTAATCTTAATATATTTGTAATTTGAGTGCTAAACTTCA
>SLGA01000282.1 GCA_007123985.1 Balneolaceae bacterium
ATTCTGCTGGATTTAAATATCGGGGATGAAGAAGCCGTTGGTTGGGGATCGGATTTTTCATACGAATATGTGCGTATCAATGCCGAATATACAACCTGATCGCAACAGAAAAACCGGGAATGTACCTGCTTTAAATGAGTCGATATCTGACCACTTTTTCAAAACCCATTTCATCTTTTTCGACGGTGTAAACCATGCCGTTTTTGATATGGATTATCTTTTTTGAAATTGGCAAGGTCAACCGTCCGGTAATTTCTCGTTTTCTGTCATCAACTATCCACCATTCGAGGTACTTTCTGTCATCCGATATTTTCGAGATCCAGATTCTGTCTTCATCATCAGAAATAACAGAATAAAGTACCGGCCAGAATTCTGGGTATTCGGCACTCTCGCGTACCTTCAGAAGCTGCCTGTTATGGCTGAATCTTGGATGATTAATCTCTTTCGGGTTCATCACCGATCGATCAGCAGCAAAATAGTATGAACTACCTTCTGATCCGTCTTCCAGAGAGTAGCTTTTTATGAAGAATTCGGATGTATGTGCCACATATAGATTGCCCGATTCAGAAATATGATACACAGTTCTCTCAGGTAATGGAAGTGTAAATGCAGCCGGACTTCCGGCGTAATCTCCAATCATATAGGTGACATCTGAAAAATCCGCAATATGCAAACGATCGATTTCATTAAGATCTTTCAATGAAAACTTTAAAATTCCCTCAGGTTCATAAGCAGGGTTTCTGATTTGGCGATGAATCATCAGAAAAGTATTATCAGAAACTCTTGCTACAGGTTCACTTGAGAAAGATATTGATCTATATTCTTCACTCAGATCCTGCGTTACCTCAAAGTTAAGTGTATCCAGAAGAGATTTATGTTGGAAGTTGTACCTCGTTAACCGCTGTAAAGTACGATCGAACAGAAGCAGCTCTCCATTTTCGATCTGTACATTGTCGATGGATTGAAATTCACCCGGTTCAGAACCAAGCGTACCAAGAGAATCAGCATAACTTCCGTCAGGTTCAAAAATGTGAAGTTGCCTCTTGCCCCAGCTCTCTCCGGCAATGTAAACACGTCCCTGGGAATCGGTTGTGATGGCATTGATTTGGTCAAGCATCAGCGAGTCCTCAAATACCACTTCCTTTTCAAGTTGAAAAGTATCTTCTGAACCGTTTTGATTCGTCAGTATGATTAACTGTTTACTGTTTCGAATATGCTCAGGCAGTTCGGCTGAATCATTGGAGCATGCAGAAAGAAGAGCCAGCAAAACAAATGTACAAAGCAGAGATTTAAATCTGTGAGAGAAATTCATCAAATGGGGGAACAGGTACATTAACTTTCAGGTGCCAATCAGAAATTTATATTCTTTGCAACGTTTAAAATCACAGAGATATTCTCATCAGTAATTTGGAAATGGAACGTTGCCCTGATGGTTTTCGGCCCGAAAGGTACCATGCCTATCCCCTGTTTCTTGAAAGCTTCAAGTGCAGTCTCTGCATCAGAATCTATCACATCAAACAGAACAATGTTGGAGAAAACAGATGCCTTATCCACATTAAAAAGGGGGTTTTTAGAAATAGCTTTGGCAAAATTCTTTGCATTTTCATGATCCCGTTCAAGCAGTTGACTGTGATTTTCTACTGCATATTCAGCCGCTGCTGCGAGCAGGCCTACTTGCCGCATTCCACCACCAAGCATTTTTCGCATTCGCCGGGCTTTTTTAATTATCTCTTTGTCAGCCAGCATCATAGAACCGATAGGTGCACCCAGGCCTTTACTGAAACAGATAGATATTGTATCGGCTACGCTGCCAAAAAATTCAGGTTCTATGCCTGATGCAGTTATTGCATTCCAGATTCTGGCGCCATCAAGATGGAGATAGAGTCCATGTTTATCAGCAAGATTACTGATTTCAAGCAGCTCTTGTCTTGTGTAAAATGCACCACCGCCTTTATTGGTTGTATTCTCTATTGCGATCACGCTTGTATGAGGATCCCAGTCGTTTTTTGGGCGAATGGCCGATTCAATGATTCCCGGTTTCAGCTTCCCATTTATTCCTTTTATGGGTCGAAGCTGTATCGATGAAAGATGCGCTGCCGCACCGGTTTCATAATTAAAAATGTGCCCCAGTTCGTCAGTTATAACCTCCTCTCCGGGATTTGTAAGCACATGCAAACAGAGCTGATTGCTCATGACACCACTTGGCACAAACAAGCCGGCTTCCATACCAAACATCCCAGCCATTTTTTTTTCAAAATGATTAACGGTAGGGTCTTCACCAAATACATCGTCTCCCACCTCTGCTTCAATCATTGCCTGAAGCATTCCGGGGGTTGGAGTGGTTACTGTGTCACTGCGAAGGTCAATCATAAGTGTGTAAACAGAAAATGTAAATTTAAATCTTAAACGGAACAGATTTGTGAAACGGTTATTTGTATGAGAAGAATCCTTCGCCGGTTTTATCACCGAGCTTTCCGGCATCCACCATTTTTACCAACAGCGGACAAGGCCTGTATTTTGGATCTTTAAACCCTTCATAAAGAACATTCAGGATGTCCAGGCAAACATCCAGCCCGATAAAATCAGCCAGGCGCAGCGGTCCCATCGGGTGTGCCATTCCCAGTTTCATTACATCATCCACAGCTTTTGGTGTTGCAACGCCTTCATACACACAAAAAATGGCTTCATTGATCATTGGCATAAGCACACGGTTTGATACAAATCCAGGTGAATCGTTTGCTGAAACCGGCATTTTTCCGAGATTTTCAGAGATTTGCATGATGCTCTTTGTAACTTCATCAGCAGTTTCAAGTCCGTTGATTACCTCGACCAGTTTCATCACAAGTACCGGATTGAAAAAATGCATGCCGATCACTTTTTCGGGTCTTTTGGTTACCGCTGCCAGTTTTGTAATGGATATAGATGATGTATTACTTGCAATGATTGCATGATCGGGGGCATGCAGATCAACTTCGGCAACGATTTTTTTCTTCAGATCAAAATTCTCAGGAACCGCTTCAACAATTAAATCTGCATCCAAAACAGCTCCCGGAATGGTTAAATGAGGCTGAATTCTGTCGAGAGTTTCTTCTTTTTGGGATTCCGATATTTTCTCTTTCGAAACCATTCTCGAAAGGTTTTTATCGATTGTGTTCATCGCCCGATCTACAAATTCCTGTGCAGTTTCTATCAATTTTACATTATATCCTTTCATGGCAAAAACATGGGCAATACCGTTACCCATGGTTCCGCCACCAATCACTGCTACTTTTTTAATTTCACTCATAGTTTCACCAATACTTTCTGTTAATTTATGAATTACTGTACCTTTCGGGTTTGAGAGTATGTATTTTGAGCAGAATTTTCAATCTTAAACTGCCTAAATCTTTTACCGACTGCTAAATAAGCCGCATGAGATTCATCATTAAACTTATCCTTTTTTTTGCTCTTTTGTTTATCGGAGTTGCAGGATTAGCCTTTTACTGGACATTCTACAAACCGTTACCATCATACAATACAGAACTGAATTTACCCGGCTTGGAGTTACCGGTTGATGTGCATTGGGATCCCTACGGTACACCTCATGTCTATGCTGAATCGAAAGAAGATCTCTATTACACCATTGGTTATATCCATGCACAGGAGAGGCTTTGGCAGCTTACCCTTTCTCAGCTGGCCGCCGAGGGAAGGTTTGCAGAATTTCTTGGTGAAGAACTGGTACCGGTAGATATTCATCAGCGAACACTTGGATTCTGGCATATTTCAAAAGCTATCGAGGCCGAAGCACCTGAGCACCTTCTGAATCTCCTACAAAAATATTCCGACGGTATTAACCATTTCATAGAAAATAACAGACGAAATTTACCTGTAGAATTTACACTTCTTGGTGTTGAACCCATTAAGTGGACACCTGCACACTCCATTGCCGTTTCACGTTTGATGGCGTGGGATCAGAATATGCACTGGATGAGTGAACTTACATACGCTTACCTTGCCGAAAACCTGGACCCGGTATTACTGAGACAATTGATTCCCGTATATGATGATTCGTTTCCTGTAATGCTGAGTGAGAATCAACCATCAGGTTCTGCCGAAATGGTTATGCCATTCCTTAGAACGGAATTGGATGTTCGCTCTGCACTTTCAAAAAATGGATCCCCATTTGGAAGCAACGCCTGGGCTGTAAACGGAAGCAAAACAGAATCGGGACTCCCAATTCTTGCCGGAGATCCGCACATGGGTTTGAGCATTCCGGGTTTTTGGTATGAACTTTTTGTGGATACACCGGATTTACGAATGGCTGGTGCTACTATACCAGGTGCTCCTTTTTTCGTGCTTGGACAAAATTCACAATTTGCCTGGTCTATGACAAATATTATGGCAGATGATACCGATTTCTTCCTTGAATCAGTTCACAGTTCCAATTCAAACGAATACGTTGTTGACAGCCTCAGCAGTCCCGTTCAAACGTTACAATTCGAGGAGCGCAGGGAAATCATCCGGGTAAAAGGGGCGAACGAAAAACTACATGTTGTACGAAGCACAAAAAATGGACCGGTAATCAGTGATATTCACCCCAGCCAGGAGCTTATTGGCGACCATGTTGTTACGTTGAGATGGAAAGGCCAGGATGTGAGCCAGGAAATGTGGGCTCTTTATCAGATGAACCACTCCCAATCCATGAGTGAATTCAGAAATGCGGTTGAGCAATTTCACTCACCCGGAATGAACTTTATCTATGCCGACAGAGACGATAATATTGCTATTTTTACTGGCGCCTCCCTCCCTTTAAGGGAACATAATCCACTCACATTCAGGCACGGCTGGGATCCATCCTATCAATGGAACGGAACCATACCGTTTAATGAACTGCCGCATGTTGTAAATCCGGAATTAGGTTTTGTAGCGCACGCGAACAACAAAATGCACACAGAAAATTATCCCCATTATATCTCTACATTCTGGGAACCTCCCTCACGAATTCAGAGAATTGAACAGCTTCTTCAGCTGCAGGATACACTCACAACAGAACAGATGCAATCTATGCAGTTTGATGTATTTTCGCAGCATGCAGCTGATATTACCGATCTTATTTTACCCATTTTACGAAGCGGGCCAAATTCAGAACAGTTCAGTGTTGCACTCTCCTATCTGGAAAACTGGACCCATGAATATGAACCTGCATCTACAGCAGCCACTATTTTTGATCTTTTTTTTATGAACCTCGCAAGAAATGTTCTGCTGGATGAAATGGGTGAAGAAGCCTACAACAATTTTATTCAACTTGAACATCTTCCTGTGATGGTTATTAGCCGGATGCTTATAGACGATAGCTCATTTTTTAATGTAGTTACCACAGGTGATATTGAATCCCGCTCTGATATTGTGAGGCGTGCAATGGCAGAAACTCTTGAACAACTTGAAAACAAATACGGGCCGGAATCAGTAGAGTGGCGATGGGAAAATGTCCATTCACTCACTTTGAAACCTCCCCTGCTTGGTGAAGCAAGTGAAAACCCGGATGCACCTGCACTGTTTCGCACAATTGTAAATAATCTTTTCAATAAAGGGCCATATGGAGTACGCGGGCATGGCATGAGCATAAATAAAGGCCAGTATAGCTGGCACAGACCTTTTGAGATGGATTTAGGTGCATCCATCCGGAGAATTGTCGATTTTTCAACGCCTGAACGATCACTTACAGTATTACCTACAGGGCAATCTGGCAATCCTCTGTCTGCAAACTACGGTGATCAAACCAGTTTGTGGCTTGAAGGACGCTATCGGTTTCTTTACCAAGACAGTACATTTTTTCAGCAAACCAGCTACCAAACCATGAGGCTATACCCTCAGTAATTCCTTTACAAACAATAGACTTAATCATCTAGTTATGAAGCAAAAATTGTTATTCGTTCTCATCTCCATAAGCATTCTCTTCTACTCGTGTAAAACCACTGAACAACCTGTAGAAACACCTGAAGAGACAACGGTTGAGATTCCTGAAGAACCTCAAATCAGTGAGGTTGATGAGAAATATCCTGAAGACGATCATGAGGTTTATTCCGATATCAGTATTGATAATATCATCGCAAATATGACATTAGAGGAAAAAATTGGTCAGTTATTTGCTGTCCGTGCCAATGGAACATTTACAAACCATCGCGACCCGGTTATTCAACGGCTTGAACGCCTGATTACAGACTTCCACATAGGCGGAGTGATTTTCTTCAGAGGTGATGTGTACAATCAGGCAATACTAAATAACAGATTACAGACTGTTTCTAAGCTTCCTTTATGGATCTCCCAGGATATGGAGTTTGGTGCAGCAATGCGTGTTGATGGTACCACAAGATTTATCCCGGCCATGGGAATTGCAGCAACCGGTAATCCCGAAAATGCATACCTCAAGGGAATGATAACCGCACGAGAGGCGAAGGCACTGGGTGTTCATCAGGTTTACGCCCCCGTTCTTGATGTAAATAATAACCCTCTAAACCCGGTAATTAATGTCCGGTCATATTCCGCTGATCCTCACATGGTATCAGATTATGCACTTCGCTTTATGGAAGGTGTAGAAAATGCCGGTCTATTGGCCACTGGAAAACACTTCCCAGGCCATGGTGATACTGATACTGATTCACACCTTGCACTGCCAACGATTAATCACACATTCGATCGGCTCGAAGAGGTTGAACTGATTCCCTTTAGAAGAGCTGTTGAAGGTGGTATGCGAAGCATAATGAGTGCACATATAGCATTTCCAAATGTAAGCGCCAATGTGGGACTGCCCGGCACACTTGATGATTCTATACTGAATGGTATTCTTGTAGATTCCCTGGGATTTGATGGATTAATCGTTACAGATGGCCTGGAAATGCGTGGAATTGCTGATCACTACTCACCGGGTGAAGCTGTGATAATGGCGCTACTGGCTGGTGCTGATGTAATGCTCTTGAGCCCGGATGAAATGACTGCGATCAATGAGCTATATCGAGCTGTAGAATCCGGCAGAATTACAGAAGAACGAATTGATCGATCTGTTCGGCGAATTGTTCAGCTTAAAAAAGAACAAGGATTGTTTAATAACCGATATGCCGATATTGAGAATCTTAGCGCAAAAATCAATACACCTGAGTACCAGGCAATTGCACATCGAATTGCGAGAGAATCCATCACTGTTTTAAAAAACGATGGTGAAGTACTACCAATACGGGAAACCGATTTTGGCAACGTTGTAGTAGTGGCTGTTTCTGATGGTGACGGACATTCATCAGAAACTGTGTTACAGCAAGAGATGAGAAGATACCACTCCGGAGTTAGATTTCATGCACTCAACAATCGCACAACACCGGAAGAGATCAACCGTCTGTTGCGTGATGCGCAGCGGGCAGACCTGGTCGTTATCGGTTCGTTCATCATGGTACGTTCGTACCACCCAATGCAAATTCCGGAGCGGCAGCTTGGAGTACTTCAGGAGATTATGGCTATGAATCAGCCTAAAGTTCTAACTGCATTCGGCAATCCCTATGTTGTTGGCGATTTACCCGAAACAGATGTGCATGTACTTGCCTGGGCATCAACAGCAGATCAGGTACGCCAAACCATCCCCTCTCTGTTTGGTGCCTCACCAGTTGGTGGCCGGTTTCCTGGAGAAGTTCCGAACCTCTACTCCATTGGTGATGGGTTGGACATTAAACAGTCAACAGTGCGATTCGACAGGCCTGAATCTTCCGGTATGATAACAGATTCCCTCCTAAATATTGATATGATTATGCAGAATGCCATCAACGATTCTGTTTTCCCGGGAGGAGTGGTTGGAGTGATGAAAAACGGAGCTCTTGTGTGGCAACGCGGTTACGGCTATCACGACTATACAAAAACAAGGCGAGTTCAGGCAACCGATGTTTTTGATCTCGCATCTGTAACGAAAATTATGAGCACCACCACAGCTATCATGAAACTGGCTGATGAAGGTAAGCTTTCGGTTGACGATCCGGTTGCAAACTATATTGAAGAGTTTGATACAGACGATAAAAGGGAGATCACCATACGGCACTTTTTGCTTCATACATCTGGATTGCCAGCTTTCCAGATTTATGTGGATGTACTCCGAACACGTGCTGAAATTATGAATGCTGTAAGAAATGAACCCCTCGAAAACAGGCCCGGAGAAAGATACGTTTACAGCGATCTCGGTTTTATTCTGCTTGCAGAAATTGTTGAGGCTGTGAGTGGTAAACGAGTGGATCAATTTGTAAGAGACGAAATTTTTGAGCCAATGGGTTTGCATTCTACCTGGTTTAATCCCGAACAGGCTGGCCCGCGTGTAAGTAACAGAATTCTCCCGACTGAAATTGACACTGTTTACAATCGGGGTACCGTACACAGGCGCGTGCATGATGAGCGTGCCTATTTTATGGATGGAATTGCAGGCCATGCAGGTTTGTTTTCATCTGCACAGGATATCGCTAAATATGCTTACATGCTTTTAAACGGTGGTATTTATGGAGGTGAACAGTATCTGAGCCCCGAAATTATTGATTACTTTACAGGACACAGATCTCCGATAAATCATCGGGGACTTGGTTTCGATCGAAAAAGTGATGGATTCAGTTCTGCAGGCACACTAACCGGCGATCGTACTTTCGGGCATTTAGGATTCACCGGTACAAGTTTATGGGTTGACCCAGATGAAGACATTGCCATAATTTTACTGACAAATCGTACGTATCCCAACAGAAGTTATGGTTCAGATATCCGGTTTATAAGAGCAGCAATATCAGATGCAGTTATGAATAGCATTGCAAAGTGAGTTCAACTGAAGACATATCACAATTTGGGTACACGCCTTATTCTAATCGGGAAGAATTCTGCTTTATTGAAGGAGAATCCGGTTTGGTTTATCCCGGTGTAAGAATCGAAAATATCTCGTTTCCACTATCAATATCAGCAGTTCAGGCAGCAGTTTGCAGTTGTCTGGCAAATAAAGATCGCCCAGTAATGTTGTTCCAGCCGGGTAATAAATCTGAGCTATCAGACTACTGGATTGAAGAATTTAATCTCAAATTCAGTGAATCTTATCCGGAATCACCCAACTTATACAACCCTATTCATCCAATACCTGAAGATCCCGTTTATGAATTAAATTCTCTTTGTAAGCAGGCAGTAACCATTCATAGTAACTTTCCGGTATCTGCTCTGTTAATCATAAACAAAGGTTCCATTCATGGAGTAAACGTTGAAGTTGAAGCCTGGAGCCTTGGACTTTGTGCAGAACGGGTTGCGATATCAAGAGCTTTAGCAGCCGGCATCAATCAGTTTGAGCGAATGCATGTTGCAGCACCAAAAAGTGAATTCTGCAGCCCCTGCGGAGCTTGCCGGCAGGTTCTGAACGAAATGATGCCCAAATCAATGATATATCTACATCATGACAACCGCTCTGTTAGTAAACATTTCGCAGAACATCTTTTGCCTCATGGGTTCACCTCTGGATCATTAAAAAATCGATAAATAATGAAATTTTTAGCAGCACTTGATTACGAACACCTTGACAATGGAATGTTTCTAAGCTCCTTTGCCCGTTCACTTTCAAAAAAGAAAGACAGGGGGATCATTCTCCACGGAGACAGTGAGTATACAAATCGAATTATTCAAACCGGTGTTATGCGAGATGAAGCCACAATACGCGCAACAAAAGATCTGAATCACAGATTAGTAGCTCTTTTGGCAGATGAGGGAGTCCCGGCAATAGCACTTAACGGATATCAAAAGTCAATGATAACTGTTAACCAAAAGGGTCTTCAGATCGATAAAGAACAGATAGAAAATCTTCCGGGAGAGACTGTAATACTTTTATCGAATCTTGTTCTTAACAAGGATGGAATTGTTGAACCCTTTTCACTTTCAGAGCTCTCCAATGCGATGCGAGTTGCATTCGATCTTGAGCATGTAACACTGTTTAGCATGAAGGAAGGCGCTGAAATGCTGGTGAAAGATTATCCGAATCATATCCATTTAGATAATGAGACTGAAGTGGAGCTGATTTCCCAAATACCCAATGAGTTCCGTTCATTAAATTGTAAAATTGAACTCACCACGCCTACTGTATTCTGATTATTTTGGATAAGCGGAAAATCCTCTCCAGGATGTTAAAAAAGGCATTTTTATTTGCCAGTTACCACTCTGTTCAATAGTTTTAGGTTTCATCGAATAATCATATGAACTAACCTATTGGTGTAATTTTATGAGCAGAAATGATCAACTTAAAAACCTTATCGAAGAACTCGAACCTGAAATGGACAAGTTCTATAACAAAGGAAACAAAGCTGCAGGAACAAGAGCACGAAAAGTGCTTCAGGAACTAAAGAATGTTAGTCAGGAAATACGCCTTGAAATACAGGATTTTAAAAATTCAGGTAAAGTCTGATATTAATCCGCAACAAATGATAAGGCCATACTTAACTTAGTATGGCTTTATTTTTTGGAAATCGGACTTGACATAGAAAGCTTACATACCTTATATTTAAAACTTCGTCAGAAAATGAAGAAGTTTACTTTCCTCGGTAGCTCAGTGGCAGAGCAATCGGCTGTTAACCGATCGGTCGCTGGTTCGAATCCAGCCCGGGGAGCGTTCTTAAAGGCAAACCACCAACCAGTGATTTGCCTTTTTTTTGCTTCATTTCCAGTACACCTTTTATTGAATTGAGTAATTTACTTCAAGAGCAATCGCTGTTTACAAAGTTCGTGTAGCAGATTCTCGATGTCTGAAAATCTTCAAACCAGCCTGAGTTGGTATCTGTATTCCAGTAAGCCCGGGAGTATGTACCATCTGCTGGCTCAAAATTTAGAAAATGTTCTGCCATCTGAACACTATATGAGATATTGATCTCACTAAATTCACCAAACTGATTAATTGTAAGCAATACGTTTTTTTCAGCTTCATTCACAATCTCCCAGTTGTACGTTGCCATTGGTGAATTATCTCCTTCAGGATCATAAAATCTCCACTCTCCACTGCTGTAGTCTGCAGTAGTAAAACCTCTGATTAACGCAAAGTCTTCTACTCCAATAGTCCCTAAGAGACCCGTGTATAAAACTTGCCATTCGAATCCATTGCCAGATGGGGTTGCTATAATGGTGACAATTGTTTGATTAGAGGATGTCTGATTTAAGTGTTCAAACTCTTTCAAGAATCCGCTTACGTTAAATTCCCAAACCCATGAACCATCAATCTGTTCGGGGGTTACATTGAGCATTGGCGCAAGAGATAAAAATGAGTTTACCATTCCCATGGTTCCCTCTGCATTAAATGTGGCTGAACCGAGGGTTACCATTGCCTCCACACGTTTGTATGCGGAATGTTCTTCATCATCAGGTATGGATTGATCCTGAAAATACTGAGTGTTAATTAAAACAGGAGCCATCGTTGATGGAAGTGATGGCGGATCATCCAGCTCTGAAGAAGTTGAATCATCCGAACAGGCTGCAAGAGGTAGCATCAGGGCAATCAGTATAAGTGGAATTACAATAGGAGCTTGTTGTATTTTCATGATGCTGAAATTAGTTCATGGTCAGATGAGTTAGAATTCGTTTATAAATACTTTAATAAATTCCGGTAAAAATAGAAACCTCCACCGGGGAGGAGTTTGATAAAACAAAAACTACCTAGCAAAAAAAAACCGACTGTGATGAACAGCCGGTTTTTAAACGTAAACAGAATATTTCAAAATTTGAATGCAACACCAAGATTCAGCCAACCCCAATTATTTCCAAGTTCAACAAATCCACCAACATTATCTGTAAAGTAATATCTTGCACCGGCATG